>CACZOZ010000075.1:0-10211 GCA_902782865.1 uncultured Eubacteriales bacterium | reverse complement strand
CAGCGCGGACCTGCGCTTGACGGGCATCGGCTATGAGATCGGCCTTGCCGGCGGGGAAAGGATGCGCCGGGCCGAACGGAAAGCGGCCCAGGTCGACAGGCTCGTGGGCATGCTCCGTGACTCCGGAGATGACGAGCGGATCAGAAAGCCCGGGTGCCATGTCGAGATGCCTGAGGACGCGGGCTTTGACTCGGCGGCGGTCGAGGAAGCGGAGTACCGGATCAAATACGAAGGGTATCTGACCCGGGAAAGAGCGATGATATCGAAAATGAGAGCGATGGAGGATCACACCCTGCCCCAGGACGCTCCCTATATGGAAATGGACGCTCTGAGGCTCGAGGCCAGGCAGAAACTCGCCGCTCAAAGGCCGGAAACACTGGGCCGCGCATCCAGGATCCCCGGCGTGTCCCCGGCGGATATATCGGTGCTGACGGTCTGGCTCATGAACAACAGAAAAACCGATAACGACAGTAACGGAGGTGGCTTGCGATGAAGGAACTTAAGGAAGCGATCATGAAATGGGGTACCGTTCCGTGCGACGGTGTCGTGAAGGTGGACAATTTCCTCAACCACCGGATAGACAGTGGGCTCATGATGCGGATGGGGAAGGAACTGGCGGACGCTTTCCGCATGCAGAGCCCCGATCTGGTGCTGACCGTGGAGGCCAGCGGGATCGCTCTTGCTCTGGCGGCCGCCGTGGCCCTGGGGGAGATACCGGTGGTTTTCGCCAAAAAAGGCGCGACGCTGGTGCAGAACGATGACGTGGCCGAAACCAGGATCTTTTCCTTCACCAGGCAGCAGGAAGTGGCCATCCGGGTGGAAAAGGACTATCTCCCGGAAGGATCCAGGGTGCTGATCGTGGATGATTTCCTGGCGGACGGGAACGCTGTCCGCGGCATGATGGCCCTGTGCCGGCAGCAGAAATGCGAGGTCTGCGGTATCGGTATCGCGGTGGAAAAAGGATTCCAGAAGGGCGGGAGATACTTGAGGGAACAGGGCCTCAAGGTGGTCAGCCTGGCGATCATCGATGACATCTCGGGCGGCAAGGTCACGATCCGGTAAGGCGCGGCCGAAAGGGCCGGCGTACAGCGCAACAAAGATTTGCTGAAAGTATTAAATTTATCGATAAGGGTAGTCAAAACGGCATATTTGAAGTATCTTATTATGGGTTAGTTTGATGCCTTCTTTAAACAGTGATCCATAATACGGAATGGAGGCTTGATTCATGGACATGAGTCTTCGGCACCTGAAACAAACTGTGAAAGCCGGCACCCAGGAGAGGATCGACCGTCAGCACGCGGCGCAAAAATCCACCGCGCGGGAGTGGATCGATATCCTGTTCGATGCCGGCTCCTTCGTGGAAACGGACACGCTTCGTAAGGACAGCCATGTCGTCGCCGGATTCGGGACCGTCAATATGCGGCCCGTGTGCTGCTTCGCGCAGGACTATACATCCGCCGGCGGCGCGATGACGGTATCCCAGAGCCGGAAGATCGAGAAGATCCTGGATACGGCGGCCCTGAACGGGACCCCGGTCGTGATGATGCTGGACAGCGCCGGTGTCAAGGTCGACGAAGGCGTCCTGGGGATCAGGGCCTATGCCGATATATTCAAAAAGCTCGCCAGGATAAGCGGTGTCTGTCCCATGGTGGCGCTGGTGCTGGGCGAATGCCGCGGCAGCGCCGTGATCATGACACAGCTGAGCGATTTTGTGATCCAGGGGCCCAAAGGCAGGATCGCGCTCCACGGCCTGCAGGTGATGAACACGGCCAAGGACGATGTGTTCGGGCCTGAGACCATGGCGGCACAGGGCGTGTGCTCCGTTGCAGCCGACAGCGACGAGGCCGCCATACGCAAGGCCATCGAGATCCTGGACTATCTGCCCAGCTGCAGCGCGGAGGACGCTTTGGTCAACGACGGGGAGGATCTTAACCGCCTTTTGACAGCTGACGGAAGCGACGCATCCGCCCTGATCGCCGATCTGGCCGACGGCGGCGTGTACCTGGAGACCGGCAAAGGCTTTGGGAACGCGCTGAAGACGGCCCTGACCCGCATCGGCGGCAGGAGCGTGGGCATCATCGCCTGCGACAGGAACGCTGACGGCGGACGCCTGGATGAGAGCTCTTGCCTGAAAGCGGCCCGTTTCGCGCGGCTGTGCGACTGTTACCATCTGCCCATCATCACGCTGGTGGACTCCGAAGGCGCCGCGGTGCCCGGTATCTTAGGGCAGGGCGGGCTGATCAAAGCCCTGGCAGGCCTGAGCTTCACCCTCGCGGAAGCGACTTCGCCGAAGATGTGCGTGATCACCGGAAAGGCTGTAGGCGCATCATACGCGGTGCTCGGCGCTCACGGGGATTACACCCTGGCGTGGGAGAACGCTCTGATCTCACCCATGACGGGCGAGGTGGGCGCGGCGGTCCTGTATGACGGTGACCTGAGCGAGGGCGCCGACAGGGCGGAACTTGAAAAGAAGTATACCGCGGAGATGAGCGCTGTCAACGCGGCGGAGCTGGCGTTGATCGACGAGGCGGTGGAATCCCGCGATACGAGAAAGTACCTGATCGCCGCCCTTGAGATGTATGTATCCAAGCGGGATGCCAATCTGCCCCGCAAGCACGCTGACCAGCCGTAAGGAGGGGATGCAGCTTTGATGGAGAATCTGTCTTTGGGATTGTCAACAGCCCTGATCGGCATGATCGTGGTATTCGCCGGGCTGGTGATCCTGATACTGTGCATCGTCCTGCTCAACAGGGTCAGCGGCCTCCTCGGGAAGAAAAAGAAACACGATCAGGCTCCGCGGCCGGCGGAAAGGCCGGGCGCGCCCGTGCCTGAGAGCAAGCCCCAGGCGCCGTCTTTCGACGGGATCGATCCGGGCGTGATCGCGGCCATATCGGCCGCCGTCGCGTGCATGCTCGACAGCGGTGAGAAAACCGGAGAAACGGAAGCGGACGGCTTCATCGTCCGCAGGATCGTCCGTCTCCAGAACGCGCCGGCATGGCAGAAGAGCGGCCGGGAAGAACAGACATACAGCCACATTTGATTTCGGACCGATATAAGGAGGATATACTATGCGTCAGTTCAGTATCACTGTCAACGGAGTCGCTTACGCGGTAGAGGTCGAAGAAGTTTATAACGACGGTGCCGATCAGCCCAAAGCGCCGAAGCAGGCGGCGCCCGCTCCCAAGGCTCCCGTCAAGGCAGCGGCCCCCAAGGCTGTCGCTTCCGGCGAGACCGTCAAGGCTCCCATGCCCGGCACGATCCTGGAGATCAAGGTCTCCGAGGGTGAAAAGGTCAGGAACGGCCAGGTGCTGATGCTGCTGGAGGCCATGAAAATGGAAAACGAGATCGTCAGCCCCAAGGACGGCGAGATCGTGCAGATCCTGACCGCCAAAGGCGCGTCGGTCAATTCCGGAGACGTTCTCTGCGTTCTGAAATAAGTGGATCTGGATCCCGCGGAAAGGAGAATGTTCAGTGCTGGACAGGATCGTTGATACCTTAGGCAGCCTGGCGCGCGGTTCCGGCATCGCCCAGGCCTTTACATCACCGCTCAATCTGGTGATGATACTGATCGCGCTCTTGCTTTTATACCTCGCGATCGTTAAAAAGTTCGAGCCGCTGCTTCTTCTGCCCATCGCGTTCGGCATGCTGCTGACGAACCTGATCGGCGGGGATGTTTTCCATGAGGAACTGTTCGCCGGCGGTCACGCCAACTGGAACATCTTCGGCGGCGCTGTGCTTATAGACGCGGATAAACTGATCGCGGATACCACCGGGTGGACGGTGAACGCCAGCGGCATCATCATGAACGCCGCGGGCAATATCGTGGGCAACTTCATGGCCGCGACGGGGATCACCGGCAATGAGGTGCGGCCGCTGGCAGAGACCATCGCTGAGATGACCAGGTCGGGCCTGAGCACATCGATCGTGCTCAGGGACGCCTTCATGGTGGATGGTCAGGTGTTCACCGCCCTGGGCGAGCTGGTGGCTTCCGCGGGACGGAAGATCAACCCGGGCCTGCTGGACTATCTGTACCTGGGCGTGAAGCTCGGTATTTATCCCTGCCTGATCTTCCTGGGCGTCGGCGCCATGACGGACTTCGGGCCCCTGATCGCGAACCCCAAATCCCTTCTGCTGGGTGCGGCGGCGCAGCTGGGCATTTTCCTGACATTCTTCGGGGCGAAGATCTCCGGGCTGTTTTCCAGCGCTCAGGCCGGCGCCATCGGCATCATCGGCGGCGCGGACGGCCCGACGGCTATCTGGCTGACCGGGCTTCTGGCGCCCGAACTGCTGGGCCCGATCGCGGTGGCGGCCTATTCCTATATGGCGCTGGTCCCCGTGATCCAGCCGCCGATCATGCGCGCGCTGACCACGAAGAAAGAGCGCGAGATCGTGATGGAGCAGCTCCGCCCGGTCACCAGGCGGGAGAAGATCATTTTCCCCATCGTGGTCACCATCCTCGTTTCGGCGCTGCTGCCCTCGGCGACGCCCCTGGTGGGCTGCCTGATGCTGGGCAATCTGCTCAAGGAGAGCGGTGTGGCCGACCGGCTGGTGAAGACGGCCAGCAACGAACTGATGAACATCGTCACGATCTTCCTGGGGCTCACGGTCGGCGCGACGGCGACGGCCGGTACCTTCCTGACCTGGCAGACGATCATGATCGTCGCCCTGGGCATCGTCGCCTTCGGCTGCGGGACGGCCGGCGGGGTGCTGCTCGCGAAGCTGATGAACAAGATCACGGGCGGCAAGATCAATCCCCTCATCGGTGCCGCCGGTGTATCCGCCGTACCGATGGCGGCCAGGGTCGCCCAGATGGAAGGCCAGAGAGCCAACCCCAGAAATTTCCTTTTGATGCATGCCATGGGACCGAACGTGGCCGGCGTGATCGGCTCCGCGATCGCGGCGGGCGTACTGCTCAGCATGTTCGGCTGATGAGCCTAAGGAGGTCACTTAAATGCGTAAAGTTTTGATCACTGATACGATCCTGAGGGATGCCCATCAGAGCCAGGCCGCGACGCGCATGCGGCTGGACGAGATGCTGCCTGCCTGCGAGATCCTGGACAGTATCGGCTATTTTTCATTGGAGTGCTGGGGCGGAGCTACCTTTGACAGCTGCCTTCGTTATCTGCATGAGGACCCCTGGGAAAGGCTCCGCAAGCTGAGGAAAGCGCTGCCGAACACGAAACTGCAGATGCTGCTCCGCGGCCAGAATATCCTGGGCTATAAGCATTATGCCGACGATGTGGTGGACTATTTTGTGAAAAAGTCCATCGATAACGGCATCGATATCATCCGTACCTTCGACGCCCTGAACGATCTGCGCAATATGGAGACCGCGGTCAAGGCCACCAAGCAGTACGGCGGTACCGCGGAAGTGGCCATGAGCTATACGATCTCGCCCGTCCACACGGAAGCTTATTTCGTGGAACTGGCTAAAAAGATCGAGGATATGGGCGCGGACATCATCTGCATCAAGGATATGGCGAACCTTCTGCTGCCGTACGCAGCCTACAGTTTGATCACCAAGCTGAAGGCCAATACCAAGCTTCCCATCGTGCTCCATACCCATGACACGACAGGCACGGGCGCCATGACGCTCCTCAAAGCCGTGGAGGCGGGGGTGGATGTTGTGGACACAGCCCTTTCGCCCCTGGGCGGCGGAACTTCCCAGCCCACGACGGAGTCCCTGGTGGCGACGCTGCAGGGCACGGAATACGATACCGGCCTGGATGTCAGGAAGCTGACCAAAGCGGCCGCGCACTTTAAGAAAGTGGCGCAGAGGCTGACCGATGACGGATGGCGTGATCCTGAGAAAGTGCTGAGCACGAACGTGAACACGCTGATGTACCAGGTCCCCGGCGGGATGCTCTCCAACCTGATCGGCCAGCTCAAGCAGGCGGGCAAGATCGAGAAATACGACGAGGTGCTGGCGGAAGTTCCCAAGGTCCGCAAGGACTTCGGCTATCCGCCTCTGGTGACGCCCACTTCCCAGATCGTGGGCACGCAGGCCGTCTGGAATATCATCAGCGGGAAGCGGTATCAGACCGTGACCAAGGAAAGCAAGGCACTGCTTGCCGGCGAGTACGGCAGGCTTCCGGGCCCTGTCGATCCCGAGCTGCGCAAAGCCCTGATCGGTGATATGCCTGTCATCGATCACAGGCCGGCGGACGATATCCCCCCCGAACTGGATAAATACCGTCAGGAGACCGCGAAATGGATCCAGCAGGACGAGGACGTGCTTTCCTACGCGCTCTTCCCGCAGGTGGCTACAAAATTCTTTGAGTGGCGCCAGGCCCAGCAGATGAAAGCGGATCCGACGGAGTACAACGCCGAAGACGGCACCATGCCCGTGTGATAAAACATGACCGATCAGTTTCGTTCCACCTATACCCAGATCGACCTGAACGCGATCCGGCATAATATCGGTGTTTTCAGGAGTGAGACACGGTCCCCGTTCATCGCCGTCGTGAAGGCAGATGCGTACGGCCATGGTCTTGTTGAAGTCGCGCGCGCCGCTGTCAAAGAAGGCGCCTCGATGCTCGCTGTAGCGGTACCGGAAGAAGGCGCTGCCCTTCGCAGTGCCGGGATCGATGCGCCGGTGCTGGTCCTGGGCGGGATGAACGCCCGGGAAGCCGCCGCGTCTGTCCGCTGGGGCCTTGTACAGACCGTCTATACCCCCAGGCATATCTCTCTTCTGGAGCAGGCTTGCCTTGAACAGGGAAAAACATGCGCTGTCCACATCAAGGTGGACAGCGGTATGGGCAGGCTGGGGATCCGCTCGCCGCAGGAAGCCCGGGAACTGACACAGGCTCTGTCCCGGGCCGGGCATGTTCACGCCGAGGCGGTATTCACCCATTTCTGCGACGCGGATGCCGAGGGGGACGGCTATACGCTCATGCAGGCTTCCCGATTCGAGGAGATCTCCGCGGAGCTTCCCCGGGGCCTGAAGAAGCATATGTCTGCCAGCGCCGCGGCTCTCAAGTATCCCGCGATGCGCGGCGATATGGTGCGCCTGGGGATCGCGATGTACGGCTGCAGTCCCTATCCCGGAGGAGGCTCCGACCTGGAGCCCGCGCTGAAATGGATCAGCGAGGTGATGCTGGTCAAATCGGTCGAAGCCGGGGAATGCATCGGATACGGCTGCACGTACAAAGCGGAAAAGCCCATCAAAGTCGCCACGGTGGCTGTCGGCTACGGGGACGGATATCCCCGGGCCCTGTCCAACAGGGGTCAGGTACTGATCCGCGGAAAGCGCTGCCGGATCATCGGCAATGTGTGCATGGACATGTTCATGGCGGACGTGACGGACATCGACGGTGTACAGGAAGGCGACGAAGCGGTACTGCTGGGCCGGCAGGGCGGTGAGGAGATCACGGCTGACGAAATCGCCGGGATCTGCGGGACGATCTCGTACGAGATCCTGCTGGCGCCGAAAAACAGGGTGCCTCGATACTATATTGATTGATTCCGGGGGAATGCTTTATGCAGGGAAAAACGAAGAAACAGGCGCTGGTCTTCAAGCCCTATCATACGGGAAAGATATGGGACGACAATACCCTCAAACGGGGGCTTCGTCTTTTCGCCATGACTTTCGCTGTCAGCCTGATGTATCTGCTGGTCGCGACAGCGTTGAGCTTTGATATCCCGGTGCTGCGCATCGTCCTGAACCTGCTGCTGATCTTCGCCGTCGTGTCCATGTATTATTTCTCCGGGACCCGTGACGGGTTTGACGATGTGTTCGCCGGCGAGATCGTGCATCAGCATCTTCAGAGCGGGGTCGAAGAGCCGCAGAAAAACAAGGACAGGTGCTTCAACAAAGTAAAGGGCGTCGTGACCGGAGCCTGTGCCTGTCTCATTCCTTTCCTGGTGGCCCTCGTGTACGCGCTGCTGGCAAAGAAAGCCGAGTATGTGCTGCAGCCCCTGCCGTCATGGACTTCGCCGTATCTGACCGAAGAGGGGATCGGTGCCGCTCTGTCTTATTACGGGCAGTCCCGTACGCCGGGCGCCGCTGACATCCTGAGGGTGATCGTGAGGGTCATGATACTGCCCTGGGTCAATATCGTGGGCACAGGCAGCGCTTCCAATCTGCTGACGCTGGACAGGCTGACCCCGCTGATCATGCTTCTCCCGATGCTCTCTTACAGCCTTGGGTATCTGCAGGGGCCGAAACAGCGCGCGATGATCCATGGCAATATCGCCCGCAGCATCAAGAGACGGAACAGGAAGAATAAAAAGACCATCGTCAGGAAACAAAACGAACCGAAGCAGCTGGTATGAGGATCATCGGAGGAGAAGCGCGCTCAAGGCAGATCGACGCGCCCAAGGGAATGGATACGAGGCCGACCCTTGACCGCGTCAGGGAAACTGTGTTCGACGTGATACAGTTTCAGGTCGCCGGGGCTGATGTATTGGATCTTTTCGCGGGGAGCGGCGCCTACGGCCTGGAAGCGCTCAGCCGGGGCGCGCAGAGCGCTGTGTTCAACGATCACAGCCCTGCGGCACGACGCGTGATCGAAAAGAATATCGATCGTCTCGGTTATCGTGAGAAGGCCGAAACGATCGGGCTTGACGCGCACAAGGCTCTTGACCTGTTAGGGGAAAGGGGCCTTTCTTTTGGCCTCATATTCCTGGATCCGCCCTATCGGATGAGCATGGACAGTGTGCTCAGTAAAATTTTATCCTTGTCATTATTGAGCCAAAATGGTATTGTAATAGCAGAATACAGCGATATCGCTCCGGATGTGCCCGGAGCAATGACGATCTTCAAGGCCAAAAAAGCGGGCATGACCCATATCGCTTTTATCCGCCTTGGATCGGAGGAAAAGCCATGAGCAAGATCCTGTTTCCCGGCAGTTTTGACCCGCCCACTCTGGGGCATACCGATCTGATCCGCCGTGCCGCAGTCCTCTTTGACGAGGTGGTCGTCGCGGTCCTCGTCAATATCCATAAGGCCGGCCGGTTCACTATTCCGGAACGGGTCAGGATGCTGGAGGCGTGCTGTAAGGATATTCCCAATGTGAGGGTGTTGTCTTACGAAGGTCTTCTGGTGGACCTTGCAGGGAAAGAAAATGTCACGGCTATCCTTCGCGGGGTGCGCTCAGCGGCGGATTTTGATTATGAGCGGGCGATGGCAGCCGTCAACGGCATGCTTTGTCCGGGGCTTGAAACGGTCATGTTCCTGTGCTCGCCGGGGCTGGAAGGCGTTTCATCCAGCACCGTCAGGGAACTTCTGGAATGGGGAAGGCCGGTAAAAGGATTCGTGCCCGATGAGATCATCCCCCTGCTCGGGTGAGATCGATATAAATACTGTCAGGATTTCAACAAAGGAGGAAGGAACCATGTCCGAACCGTTGACCGTGTACGATGTATTGGAAGAGATGCGCAGATTGGCGGACGACGCGAGACCTGTATTCTTTAACAGTTCCAAAGTCGGGATCGAAAAGACCGAACTGTCCAAGCTGATCAAACGGATCGAACAGGTGCTGCCTGATGACATCAGGAAAGCGAAGACGGTCCTGGAAACGAGGGATGACATCCTGGAAAAATGCCGTGAGGAATCTGAAAAAGCGGTGAGCACCGCGCAGGCCGACGCGCAGCGTATGGTCAACAACGCCGCCGCGACAGCGGAAAACACCCTGACGAGGGCCAACCAGCAGGCGACGGAACAGCTGGAAGATGCCAAGACCCGCTCCAATGATATGCTGGTCGACGCGGCGAACCGCGCGAATGCCGCGATCGCCGAGGCTCAGCAGCGCTCGTCCGCCATGATCGCGGACGCCGAGGAGAGAGCGAAGCAGATGGTCGCCGATAGCACCATCATGGAAAACGCTCACGCCCAGGCCCAGCAGCTCATCGAGTCCACCCAGCAGCGCCTGAATGAATACTCTCAGCAGATGCACATGAATATGATGGGCATCCTGGAGTCGGCGGAGGGCAACCTCATGGCTCAGGTCGAACAGATGCGTGCCCTGCGCAGCAATATGAACGCTCAGCGCGGCTGATCACAAAAAAGGACACAAAACAAGGGACACAGGTTCGCCGTGTCCCTTGTTTATTTGGCGCGCACCGCGGTCCGATATCCGTGTGCGCGGCAGGATCAAATGCTGTCGAAGAAAGGCTTGCCCTCCGGATCCCGCAGGATCATGTGCTCATCGAATTTCAGGAAAGTCGGACGGCTTTCCATGTATTTCATGATCTCGTCCATGCGGACGCTT
>CACZOZ010000074.1:0-2008 GCA_902782865.1 uncultured Eubacteriales bacterium | reverse complement strand
GAGCGGCTTCGCCGGCATCGAGAGCAACTACGCCGTGGACGGCGAGCAGTACGCCCTGCCCTTCCGTTCCGACTTCTGGGTACTCTTCTACAACAAGGATCTGTTCGACGCCGCGGGCGTGGAGTATCCCACCAACGACATGACCTGGGACGCCTATGCCGACCTGGCCCTGCAGCTGACCAAAGACGGCAACTACGGCACCCACTACCACACCTGGCTGTCCGCTGTGGCCAACTGGGCCGTGGCCGACGGTGTCAACACCCTGGCCGACAGGAACTACGACGATCTGCTCTACTTCTATCAGCTCTATCGGAAGCTGGAAGACGCCGGCGCCTGCATGTCCTACGCCGACCTGAAGGCCTCCGGCCTCCACTACAGCGCCGCTTTCGCCAACGGCAACATCGCCATGATGCCCATGGGCTACTGGTATGTCTCCACCCTGATCAACTACAACAAGGAAGGCACCTGCAATTTCAACTGGGGCATCACCGCTGTTCCTCACCTGGAGGGCGTGGCGGCCGGTTCCTCCTTCGGCAACCTGACCGGCACCATGATCAACATCAAGTCCGAGAAGAAGGACCTGGCCTGGGACTACATCTCCTGGCTGGGCGGTGAGGAAGGCGCTGCCGCCACCGCTTCCGTCGGTGCCCGTCCCGCTTTCGTGTCCGAGACCGTCGCCGAGGCCATGGCTTCCGTGGAAGGCTTCCCCACCGATGAGACCAGCAAGGGCGCTCTGATCCCCTCCTTCGTGGGTATGGAATGGCCCGTGGCCGAGAAGGTGGCCGATATCAAGACCATCGTGAACGAGGAGCACTCCCTGATCATGGCCCGCGAGATCACCCCCGAGGAAGGCATCGCGGAAATGAACGAGCGTGTCGCCGAGCTGTTTGAGTAAGTTTCAGGAACGCCTGAAAGGCTCCGGGGCAGGGAAGGCTTCTTGCCTTCCCTGCCTTTCTTGATCGTGACCGATGAAAGGAACGTGACGCCCGATGATCTCCGGTGAAGCAAAGCGCGCCCGGGCCCGCATGAGCCGCACGGAAAGAAAAAACACTTTGATCGCCTATTCTTTTCTGGCGCCTAATTTTCTGGGCTTTGCCATATTTACCCTGGTGCCCGTGATCTGCGCCGTCGCCCTGTCCCTGTTCGAGTGGAACGGCGGCGATATCTCCCACCTGAAGTTCGTGGGGGCCGAGAATTACGCCACGATCTTCAATGTGAAGAAGGTCAGCCAGAACGGGCTCCTTTACTTCTTCAACCGGGTGGACCTGGGCATCGCGCTGAAAAACACGGTGTTCTATACCCTGATCACCGTGCCCCTGACCATCGTGTGCGCCCTGGCGCTGGCCCTGCTGCTCAACAGGATCAAGGGCGCTGTCGCGTACAGGACGATCTTCTTTTTCCCCTATGTGGCGTCCATGGTGGCCATCTGCGTGTGCTGGTCCTTCATGCTGATGAAGGACGGCCCGGTCAACCAGCTGATCCAGGCCTTCGGGATCCCCTTCAACAAGTCCTGGACGGCGGACAGCACCATGGCCATGTGGGCCATCATCCTCGTTTCCGTCTGGCGGAACATGGGGTATTACATGGTGATCTATCTGGCCGCCCTGCAGGGCGTGCCCCGGGAACTGATGGAGGCCGCCACGGTGGACGGCGCCGGCAAATGGAAGCAGTTTTTCCACGTGACGCTGCCCCAGCTGAGGCCCACCACCTTCTTCGTCTCCATCATGATGATCATCTCCTGCTTCAAGATCTACGATGTCGTGGCCATCATGACGGACGGCGGGCCGGGCCGCTCCACCAAGATGCTGGTCACCTACATCTATGACGAGGCCTTCATCAAGGTGCGCTACGGCCAGGCCAGCGCCATCTCCATGATCCTGCTCCTCATCGTGCTGACCATCACCCTGATCCAGTTCCGCTCCGAAAAGCGGTTCTCGAACGACTGAGAAAGGAGGAGACGACATGGAAACCACCATCCATCAGCGTGAGATCCGCCGGGATCATCCGG
>CACZOZ010000073.1:0-13777 GCA_902782865.1 uncultured Eubacteriales bacterium | reverse complement strand
GGTCTTCTGCAGGTCGATGATGTAGATGCCGTTGCGCTCGGTGAAGATGTACGGAGCCATCTTCGGGTTCCAGCGGCGGGTCTGATGTCCGAAGTGGACGCCCGCCTCCAACAGGTGCTTCATTGA
The DNA here is from genome assembly GCA_902782865.1 of uncultured Eubacteriales bacterium. Taxonomy (GTDB): domain Bacteria; phylum Bacillota; class Clostridia; order Christensenellales; family Aristaeellaceae; genus RUG756. The sequence goes on along the minus strand of CACZOZ010000073.1, from coordinate 13,651 downwards.
GATGATTGCCATGATCCTTCCTCCTTGTTAATTCCTCCGCACAGCTCATTATGGCCCGCCCACCCTCATAAGAAGGGCACAAGGGAACCATCACTGCGCGTGCGTGATCGGGTGATACTATACCAGATAATTCCGGAAAAATCAATCATTATTTGAGAAAAAAAAGCGGCGTCGGAGCCGCTTTGCAAGGCGCGGGCGCGTCATGCCCTTCCGGGACCCTACCGCGCGGGATGGATGGTGCCGTCCCGGTAAGCCGCGAGCAGACGCCTGAGGTCCTGCAGCCTTTCCTGGAGCAGGCGGCCCCGGTCCGTATCCGCCACGAAACGGCGCTTTTCCCACGAGGCGAACTCAAAGGACTGGGAATGGATATCCGTGCCGCTCTCCAGCGCGTCCTGCACGGAGGTGAAGGGGTGATGGGACATCAGCCGCATCCCGTGGCTGTTGGCGATCAGGGTGTATCCGGCGATGCCCGTGGTCTTCTGATAGGCCCTGCAGAAACCGCCGTCGATGACGATCAGGCGCCCGCTGGCCTTGAGCGGGCTTTCCCCGTGGGTCACGCGGATCGGTGTATGGCCGTTGATGATCCTGGACTGGGGATCCGTGAGCCCGAACTCCGAAAGGATGCTTTCACAGACCTTTTCATCGTTATACAGGAGATAATAGGGATCCCGCTTCTCCTCCCAGGCCCGCTCGTCCGGGATGAACACACGGGCGAAGGTCTTGATCCGCCGCCCGCACACGGGAGAATCCGTACCGCACCAGAGATACCACATAAAGTCCACCGCGTCCGAGTCCCCGGTGTGGAAGGCCTGCCGGGCCATCCGGTCGCAGTGGTCCATGAAAGCCTTGCCGCTGTAAGTCTCTTCGCCGAAGGTCTTTTGGCTGAAGCCGCCCTCCGGCGTCATGGGCACACAGCCGTGGAAGAGCAGATTGCCGTTATAGACCCGGTACATGCTGCCCCGGCGGTACAGGAAGGCGATGTGCTCCCGGAGACGGGGGCTGTGGCGGAAGGCGTGGGACATATACTCCCTGAGCTTTTCCTCCTCCGGGCACAGCGCGTAGGGATCGGCGGGGTCCACCGTATCGAAGGAGACCGGACGGAGGGGCCAGACGGTGCCGTCCATCTCCGCTTCCATTTTTTCGCGGTCCACCCGATGGAGCAGGAGCCGGTCCTCCATACCGTACTCCGGATGGCGCAGGATGATCTGCCCCTCCAGCTTGAACATCATGATATTGACCAGGTGGAGCATCGCTTTGTCCGCCGGCATATCGGGGTACAGCTTCTCCGCCGCCATGCTCAGCTCCCGAAGGGGGATGCCGTAGCCGCGTTCCAGGATGACCGTATTGCCGTAAGCCAGGGAATTGCGCAGGACGCCGAAGATGCAGGCGTCATTGCCGGAGGCCGCGCCCATCCACAAAACATCGTGGTTGCCCCATTCGATATCGATGGCGCGGTGACGGACCAGGATGTCCATGACGCTGTCCGCCCGCGGGCCCCGGTCGAAGATATCGCCCACCACGTGGAGCCTGTCCACCGCCAGATCCTTGATCAGGGCGATCAGCGCTTTCATCAGGCTGTCGCACCCGCCGGTGTCGATCAGGGAAGTGATGATGGCGTCATGGTACCGTCGGCGGTTGTCCTCCTGCTCGGTCCTGGTCTCCCCCTCATCGCTCTGATCGTGCATGAGTTCTTCCAGAAGGAACACCCATTCCCGGGGCATCGCGGCGCGGACCCGCTCCCTGGAATACTTGGTGGAGAGCATCCTGGCCAGCAGGATCAGGGACTCGAAACGTTCCCGGTACCACTCCGGCGTGGCCTTCCCGATCCGATGGAGCCGTCGGAGCATGGCGTCCGGATAATAGATCAGCGTGCAGATCTCATCCACCTGGCGCCCGGTGAGACCATCACCCAGCCACAGCACGACCTTTTCCCGGATCACGCCGGAGCAGTTGTTCATGATGTGGCAGAAGGCCTCGTATTCCCCGTGGATATCGCTCATGAAGTGCTCGGTGCCCATGGGCAGGCTCAATTCCGCGCCGATGGCCGCGCACTCCGCGCAGAGGGAATCCGGGTCCGGATACCTGTCGCTGAGCAGCCTGAGCAGCTTTTCATCGTCCATACTCATCCCGTATCTTCTCCTTGATGCATTTGTTCCGTACCTTTGGATATTCGCCGTGACGGGCCGAAGTCCTGCACCGGAAAAGCCGCACTCACCGGTGTAAATTTTCCCTTCCCGACCGAGCTGAACATTGACATTAAGATAGGAATCGTTTACTATTGACGGGTATGCTTGAAGTGGAGGAATCGATGATGAAGATATCCCTTAAAAGCTGTGTGCTGGCACTGATGCTGATCGTCCTGACGCTTACCGCCGCGGCCGCGCTGGCGGATGGTTCCGTCAGCGGCACGGTCTGGTTCGACAGGAACGCCGACGGCATCATGGACAGCAGCGAAAAGGGCCTGAACGGCGCGGCCCTGACCCTGGAAAAGCAGGAAGAGGACGGCAGCTGGACCGCCGCTGACCAGGCCGCCGTCGACAAAAACGGCGAATTCTCATTTGCGCGTGTCGGGGACGGGACCTGGCGCCTGAAAGCCGAACTGCCCAGGGGCTACATGTTCACCGAGCCCGGCTACGAGAGCGTCATGCTGCCGGCATCCGGCACGGTCTCCTGCAGCAGGCCTTTCACCGCCGACGGCAAAAAGCTCATCATGAACGTGGGTGCGGTCAATACCGCCGGGACTGTCCAGGTCATCGTGTTCGACGACAAGACCGCCAACGGCGGCAGGCTCCTGAGCGAGCCCCTTTTAAGGAACGTGCCTGTCGACCTGGAATACACCGACGGGGATGACACCTTCACGATCGCCTCCGCCGAAACGAACTGGGAAGGTGAGATCAGGTTCACCTCCCTCTCCCCCGCGGATTACCGGCTCAAGGTCACCCTGCCCGAGCCCTATATCCCCGGCCCCATGGGCCAGAAGATCAGCACCTTCTACAACTGCGCGCTCCCCTCTGACAATCAGACGGCTTACACCGATTATTTCCGCCTGAACACCCGGGCCACCGCCGGGATCGGTATCGGCGCGGTCAAGACAGGCTCGCTCACCGGCAGCGTATGGTATGACACCGACGCCAACGGAAAAAAGGACGAGGGCGAAGGCGGCAGGGAAGGCATCGGCATGGTGCTCTACAGCCCCGCCTACGGCCTGACCCGCACCGCGGTGACGGATCCCGACGGCCTGTACCGCTTCATCAACCTGCAGAGCGGTGAATATACCCTCCGGGTGGATCTCGGAGACGATATCATGTACGCGCTGTCGGACACCGCCATCACCGCTCAGGACGGACGGGAAGCCCAGATCACGGTGGATGTGGTCACGGGAGAGACCGCCGAGGCGAACGAGATCGGCGTGATGCCCGACACCGGCATCAAACTGACCGTCTACGAGGACGTGAACGTGAACGGGACCCGGGACGAGGGCGAAAACGCCGTACCGGGCATCCGCTTCAGCTATAAAGCGGACGGGAGCACCGAGCCTGTATCGGCTGTGACGGATGAGACCGGCCGCGCCGCGTTCCACGGTGTCCCGGCGGGCAGCGGGACCGTCACCTGCACCCTCGACGGCGGATGGGCTTTCACCGCGGACAAAGGATCGAGCCTCATGGGCGCGAAGACCGCCGTGTACATGATGGATGCCCCCGTATCCACGGCCTGGGGCCAGTCGTCCGCTTACGAGGTGGGCCTGACCAGAGCGGCCACAGTTACCGGCATGGTGTATGAGGATCCCACCATGCAGGGGCTCTACACCGAGAACGCCGTGCCTCTTGCCGGCTTCACGGTGCAGGTGCTGGACCAGTTCGGCACGGTCTATGACGAAACGCAGACCGACGAAAACGGCGCTTACCTGTTCGACAAGCTCCTGGCCGGGGAATACATGGTGCGTCTGACCTACGCCGATCCCTATATCGGCTGCCCCTACACCGGAGAAACGGATGACGATCATCCCAATCAGATCATCAGGCAGACCATGAGCGCCGGCGACAGCGTATATTTCGCCCTCTATCCCCAGGGGATCGCCTTCCTGGACATGGCCCTCTATCAGGCCGGGAGCGTCAGCGGACAGGTGCTGATGGATCCCGCCTATGAAGCCTTCTCCGGCGGCGCCGCGGGCGTGGAGGGGATCAAAGTGATCCTGCTGGACGCGAACGGGGATCCCGTTTCCGACGTGCTCAGCGACATCACCGGCTCCGACGGCCTGTTCACCGTCAAGGGCGTGATACCCGGCGACTATTATCTGGAATATGCGCTCCCGGATGACGCCATCCTCACCGGCGAAGCGGCCTCGACCCGTACTTCCCTGTTCACCGTGAGCAACGGCGCCGAACTGGAACTGGATGCCATTTACGGCGTCAGGACCGTGGGGATCAGCGGCCGCATCCATCGGGATGACGCCGGCGTCGCCGCCAAAGTGACCCTCACCGGATCGGACGGCGCCCACACGGCCGAAACGGACGCGGACGGCCGTTACTCCCTCCGGGGACTGATGCCGGACAGGTACGACGTGACGGTGGAAGTCCCGGAAGACTGCATCATCGCCCGCGCCAAGGATGATTTCGTGGAGAAAGTGCTGGACCACGTGACCGGCGGCAGCCTTACCCTCACAGCCGGCACCGGCCTTGACGAGATGGACGTGCTGGTCAGCCTGCCCGCCCGGATCGCGGGAAACATCTATTATGACGCGAACATGAACGGCGCCCGGGACGAAGAGGAGACCCCCGTCGGCGGCCTTAAGGTGACCGTGGATGACGGGCAGACCGCCGTGGAGTATCTGACGGATGACGATGGCCGTTTCGAGACCCCGCTCATGCTGCCGGGCGAATACATGATCCGCATGACCCTCGGCAGCGGTGAGATCATCATCGATCAGGAGAAAGGCAGTAACGGCACCTATACCGTCAACGCGGACGTGAAGGGCGGCGAGACCTTCGACGCCGTGTTCCCCGTCCTCAAATACGCCAGCATCACAGGCAGCCTGTGGGATATGGGCGGCAATGACAAGAGCCTCCCGCAGGTGAAGATCTCCCTGCTCAAAGATGGTAAACCCACCGGTACCGTGATCACCACGAAGGCCAGGTATTCTTTCAGCAAGCTCTATCCCGGCGAATACAGCCTGAAGGCCGAGCTGCCCGAGGGATACCTTTACGCCCGCTCGGAGGATACCGCCGACAGGACCAGCGTGATCCTGGAAGGCGTACCCTCCTCCATCGAAGTGAGCATGGGCAGCGAGCTTGACGGCATGGACATCGGCATCGGCAAGATGGGCAGTATCGGCGACTTCGTGTGGCTGGACGAGAACGGCAACGGCCTCCAGGATATCGGCGAGCCCGGGATCCCCGAGATCACCGTGGAGTTCTACCAGCACGACCGTTTGATCGCGTCCGCCAAGACGGATGTGTACGGCTGCTGGCGCCTCGATGATCTGTATCCCGGCAGATATGAGGTGAGGGTCACCGCGCCCCGGGAAGTGCGCTCCACGATAAGGAACGATGAGTTCCCCATGGTGAACAGCATCCTGCCCGAGAACCAGGACGGCACGATCATCGCCGAGGACATCTATGTGCCCAGCGGCGTCGTGGATCTCAACTGTGACTTCGGCTTCGTGCTGAGAAACGAAGGCATCTATCCCGCCGAAATGGACCTGATCCCCACGAAGGACTGGACGCCCTACACCCAGAGAAGACGCTGATCCGCAAAGAATAAAAACAGGCGTGCCGATCCGGAGAAGGATGCTCATAGGAAAAGATCAGCTCAGAAACGATCCGGGCATCTGTCTGACATGATCGGCAAAAGGAGACCCGGTCTGTGATCATAAACAGACCGGGCCTTTCTTTATTTCGGCAGATCGAGATCTGATCTGCCGTCTCCCCGTGAAAAAACCTTACGGTATCATCCTTCGCTTCTCCCGCGGCGTCTGCGCGGATGCGCTCACGCGCCGGCACCGGACCCCTTCCGGATATGCGCTGTTGTCATAGCTCTCAAAGAGCCTTGTGCCCGCGGCAGTCCTGCCCACGCAGGGAGAACCACTGATGAGGATCAGCTTCTTTTTTATCGTTCGGCTTTCTCCTTCGCTGTGAATCTGAACAGCGGATCGCCGTTTTCTTCTGTGCCGTACCGAACCATACCGCCCTTTTCCATAACTCGGGCGGAAGCGATGTTATCTTTGGCGCAGCCGCCGTGAACGCTCCGCAGCGCATAGTCCTCCGCAGCGATCCGCAGCAGTTCCCTGACGCATCGCGTTCCGTATCCCTGATCCCGATACGCTTCATCCAGCAGGACGAAGATCTCAGGCTCCGCATGATCCCTCGTGCCGTCCAGCCCGCACCAGCCCATGATGGTCCCGGGACGCTCCTTCCCGCACACCGCGAGGCAGAGATGACGGATACAGCCTTTCGTATTCTTTTCGTGATTCCCGCGCATAAAGGCAATCATTTCCCGCGCCTGATCATCGGAAAGCGGGTGATGGTCGGAAGGCCATGTCCGGGCGACTTCGGCCAAGTCATCTTCCGTTACAAAATGAAGGATCAGGTCCTCTGCCTGATGATCCTTCATCATCCTCCGGTATTTGTATCCGTCCGGGATCCTGATATAGCCCCTGATGTGCTCATCTTTCGGGCGCTCGATGATCCCTGACACATTATTCAGATTTCCTTCCGCGGCGATGAACGTATTTCCGGTGCTTTGCAGGATGATGCCCATGTGGTCATGTTCCCGGCCCTGAAAAACCCTGTCATAGATGACGATATCGCCCGCTTCCGGAATGAAGCCTTCTGTTCCTTTATGGTACGCTGTCCGAACATCGCCCTGCACGAATTCTTCCCAGGCGATACAGCCTGCCAGATGGCAGGTTTTGCATCCATCCGGCCTGATGGGGATCTCAAATCCCGCTTTCCGGCAGCAATAATATACAAATGCCGCGCACCATGATCCGTCGGCTTCTCTCAGTGTCCACTTTGGGAAAAAACGGATGATCGGCTCAAGATTTGATGCTTTCCCATCAATAAAGCCATGGAAAGGAGTTTGAGCCGCTTCCTCAGCGACCTTCGCCAGGTATCCTCTTGTTGCCTTTTGCATGACGATCATGCCTCCATAAGGCCCGTACCGTGATCCCGTACAGGATCCGTCTTTCTCCGCCTTGTGCTCCCTGCCTTACGCATATTCCCATTTTCATCTGTTGACATCCCTGTGAATGGAAATACGCTCGCCCGGTCCTGGTGTTATCATTGCAGATACATTCTACAACAAAACGGAGCTTTCTTCCACCTTCTCAGCGGCCAAAAGCTCCATTTCCTGTCAGGGCCATGCTCCAGCCCCTTCTGAAAAACCATATCACTTTCTTGTGAAGGGCGGCCGAGGACCGCCTGTTTTTTCATAATTAATACGATACGCAGTGAAGAGCGTCAGATCTGCAGGGCCGGTACGGCGTTGAGCATAAGATCGGCCACGATGCCCCGTTTGAGACGGTAATAGGCGGCGGAGCCGATCATCGCGGCGTTGTCCCCGCACAGGCTCACATCGGGCATGCAGAATCGCAGACCGGCCGAATCGCAGGCGTCGGTCATCCTCTGCCTGAGGAGACGGTTCGCTGCCACGCCGCCGGCGATCGCGACGGTGCGGACCCGGGAAGCCTTCGCGGCCGCCATGGTCTTATCCACCAGAGTATCCACCACAGCCCGCCTGAAGGACGCGGCGTAATCCGCCGTGGGGATCGTCTCCCCCTTCATCTCGGCCCTGTGGACCGCGTTGATGAAGGCTGTTTTCAGCCCGGAAAAGCTGAAGTCGTAGGCACCCGGGGTGTGGGGCACCGGAAGCTTCAAGGCATCCGGGTCACCGCCCTCGGCCGCGGCATCCAGACGGGGGCCGCCGGGATAGGGCAGGCCCAGCACGCGGGCGGCCTTGTCAAATGCCTCCCCCGCCGCGTCATCCCCCGTACAGCCCAGAAGCTCCAGGGAAGCGTGATCACGGACCAGGTAGATATGGCTGTGACCGCCGCTGACCGCCAGGCACAGATAGGGCGGTTCAAGGTCCGGATGGGTCAGGTAATTGGCACAGATATGGCCTTCGATGTGGTGTACGGGGATGAGGGGCTTGTCCGCCGCAAAGGCGATGGCCTTGGCGCAGGTCACACCCGTCAAAAGAGAGCCCACCAGTCCCGGCCCATAGGTCACGGCCAGGCAGTCGATGGAATCGAAAGTCTCCCCTGCCTCGTCAAGGGCTTTCTGGACCATCAGATCCACCTTTTCGATATGTGATCTGCTGGCGATCTCCGGCACCACACCGCCGTAGAGCGCGTGAAGATCCACCTGGGAATAAACAGCGCTGGACACGATCGTGCGTCCGTTTTCCACGACAGCCGCGGCGCTCTCGTCACAGCTGGACTCGATCGCCAGGATCCTCACTTTTTCCCGCGCGGCCAGAGCTTCCGCCCGCGCCCGCATCTTATCAATGTATGTCATCGCCGTGCCTCCGCCTGAGAAAAAAAACGATATCGAATATCAGGAGCGCCGCCGGTACCGGAAGGACCCTAAGCAGGATGATCCCGGTGTAAGCGGAAAAAAAGCCCGTCGGCATCAGCTGGATCAACAGATGCTTCCGGGGATCGAGCAGCCACAGATCGTTCCTGAAGAACACCTTGTGGAAGGTGATGAACAGGCCGTCGAAATCAAGAACGCCCCATACGGCCGTCAGCAGCATCAGGCCCGTCAGGACGAGGGACGCCCCGGCCAGGCCTGAAAAAAACAGCTTCCCGGAGCGCGCCAGGATGAAAACGCCTCCGGCGGCCCCGGCCGCGGCTGCCGCCAGACCGTAAAGCAGAAGCCCCCTGACGAGCCCGGCGCAGTCCCTCAGATGGAGGATCTCCCGGTCCGTGAACAGGGGAGCGTCGATGAGGCCCACGGGAAAACCGCCGGAAAAGAGGCCCTGTCTCAAGTCCCCCGCCGCCGCGTGAAGATCCTCTCCGAGGCGGTCGAGCCCCACGGGCTCGGCGCAGCGCGCCATCACGGACTCCAGAGTGCCGGTATCCAGGGCCGACAGGCCCAGGAGCACGATCACGCCCGTGATCAGAAGGAAAAAACACAGGCCGGCCCCGGCCTTTTTCACTGCGCCGCGGATCACTGCATCTTCAGATAAGCCGTCACGAAACCGTCCAGATTGCCGTTCATCACGTCGTCGATGTTGCCCGACTCATACCCTGTCCGGTGATCCTTGACCATCGTATACGGCTGGAACACATAGGAGCGGATCTGGCTGCCCCACTCGATCTTCTTCATCTCGCCCTTGATGTCCGCCATCTGCTGCTCACGCTCACGCTCCCTGAGCTCAAGGAGCTTGGCGCGGAGCATCTTCAAACACATTTCACGGTTCTGGACCTGACTGCGCTCGTTCTGGCAGGACACCACGATGCCGGTGGGAATGTGGGTCATGCGGACGGCGGAGTCCGTCTTGTTGATGTGCTGGCCGCCGGCGCCCGTGGAACGGTAGGTATCCACCCGGACCTCTTCCATATTGATCTGGATGGTGCCTTCGTCCTCCAGCATGGGGGCCACGTCCAAAGACGCGAAGGAAGTGTGCCGCCTGGCGTTGGCGTCAAAGGGAGAGATGCGCACCAGACGGTGCACGCCCTTCTCGCCCCGCAGATAACCGTAAACGTTCTCGCCGGAGACCTGGAAAGTGGCGGATTTCACACCCGCCTCGTCCCCGTCCAGGTAATCCAGCAGCGTCACCTGGAAGCCCTTGCGCTCACAGTAGCGGGTATACATGCGGTAGAGCATCTCGGTCCAGTCCTGGGCCTCGGTGCCGCCCGCCCCGGCGTGAAGGCTCAGCACGGCGTCGCAGTGATCGTAATCCCCGCGCATGAGGGTCTCCAGCTCCAGAGCGGCGATCTTCTGTTCCAGTTCGGAGAGATTGCCGCCGGCTTCGGCGATCATGCTCTCATCCCCTTCTTCCTCCGCCAGGAGCATCATGACCCCGATGTCGTCACACATCGTATCCAGGGCAGCCACTTCCTTGAGCTTGCCCTCCAGCGCGGCGATGCGGCGGTTCACATGCGTGCTCCGCTCCAGATCGTTCCAGAAGCCTTCGGCGTTCATTTCCTCCCGGAGCTCTTCCAGTTCCTCCCGGAGCTGGGGCAGGTGGAGCCCGTCCTTGACCTCCGAAAGCCGGGCCTTGAGGGCGTCCAGGCGCTGGGTATACTGTTCAAGTTCAACGATCATGGCTCTTACTCCTTTTCAGCGTCGGCGCGGCCGTGGCACTGCTTGTATTTCTTGCCGCTGCCGCAGGGGCAGGGGCTGTTGCGGCCGATCTTCTCGCCCGCGCGGATCGGGATCGGTTTGGCCGGAGCGTTTTTCGCCGCCTGCACATTGGCCGGCATCCTGCGGACCTGGGGCCCGGCGGGCGCCGCGGTGCGGTTGTCGCTGGTGACCCTGGCGGCCGCCCTGCGCTCCTCGGGATGCTCGATCCTGGACATAAACAGCCGCCGGACCGTGTCCTCCTGGATCAGGTGGACCATTTCCTCGAACATGTCATAGCTCTCGAGCTTGTACTCATTGACGGGATCCTTCTGGCCGTAAGCCCGCAGGCCGATGCCGTCCCGGAGCTGATCCATGGCGTCGATATGATCCATCCAGCGCATATCCACGGCCCGCAGGAGCACGTTGCGCTCCAGCTCCCGCATGTCGATGCCGAGGGAGGTGATCTTCTCCTCACGCTCCGCGTAATAGCGGTCGGCCATATTGAGCAGGAAATCCTCCACCGCCTTGCCGTCGCCGAAGCTGCGGATGGCGTCCTCGTTGGCCGCCACAGTGCCCTGGGGCACGCAAAGCCGCTCGGCGTTCTCCGCCAGGGACTTCAGATCCCATTCCGCGGAGGAGCCGCCCGAGCAGAAGCGGGAGACCAGATCATGGAGCAGGGCGCGTTCCATGTCCTCGATGACATCGCGCATGTTCTCGCCCCTGAGCACCTGGAGACGCTGGCCGTAGATGATGCCGCGCTGCTGGTTCATCACGTCGTCGTACTGGAGCACGTGTTTGCGGACATCGTAGTTGCGGCTCTCCACGCGCTTCTGCGCGTTCTCGATCTGCTTGGTCAGAAGGCCCGCCTCCAGGGGGCTCTGATCGTCCATGCCCAGCCTGCCCACCATCGCGTCCATGCGTTCACCGCCGAAAAGACGCATCAGGTCGTCCTCCAGCGCGATGAAGAACTGACTGGAGCCGGGATCGCCCTGACGGCCGGAACGGCCGCGCAGCTGATTGTCGATGCGGCGGCTCTCATGACGCTCGGTACCGATGATGTGCAATCCGCCCACGGCGACCACCTTGTCGTGTTCCTCATCGGTCCTGACCTTGTATTCGTTCTTGAGCGCCCGGTACTGCTTGCGGACCTCCAGGACCTCCTCGGGCACGTTCTCGTTGAAGCCCGTGGCCGCCTCGATCAGCTCCTCCGGCACCTCCTGCTGACGCAGAGCGCGGCGGGCCAGATAATCCGGGTTGCCGCCCAGAAGGATGTCGGTACCGCGGCCGGCCATGTTGGTGGCGATAGTCACAGCGCCGTAATGGCCCGCCTGCGCCACGATGGAAGCCTCGCGGGCGTGGTGCTTCGCGTTGAGCACCTCATGAGGGATGCCCCGGAGCTCCAGCATGCGGCTGAGCAGCTCGCTGACCTCAACGGAAACGGTGCCTACCAGGATGGGCTGGCCCGTCTGATGTCTCTTGATGATCTCTTCCACCACGGCATTGTACTTGCCCTTCTTGGTGCGGTAGATCATGTCATTCATGTCCACACGGATCATGGGCTTATTGGTGGGGATCTGGACCACGTCCAGGTTGTAGATGCCCTGGAATTCCTCTTCTTCCGTCTTCGCCGTACCGGTCATGCCGGAGAGCTTCTCATACATCCTGAAATAATTCTGGAAGGTGATGGTCGCCAGGGTCTTGCTCTCTCTCTGGACCTTTACGTGCTCCTTGGCCTCGATGGCCTGATGCAGGCCGTCGGAGAAGCGGCGCCCCACCATGAGGCGGCCGGTGAACTCGTCCACGATGAGCACTTCGTCGTTCTGCACCACGTAGTCCACATCCCGCTTCATCAGGGCGTTGGCCTTCAGGGCCTGGATGATATAGTGGTTCAGATCGTTGTTCTCCGGATCGGACAGGTTCTCGATGCCGAAGGCCTTTTCCGCCTTGGCTACGCCCTCCTCCGTGAGGATGGCGGCCTTGTCCTTTTCATCGACGGTAAAGTCGGTATCCTTCCTCAGGCGGATCACGAAGCTGTTGGCCTTGTCATACATGTCAGTGGACTTTTCGCCCTGGCCGGAAATGATAAGAGGCGTCCTGGCCTCATCGATCAGGATGGAGTCCACCTCGTCCACGATGGCGAAGACATGCCCGCGCTGCACCATGTTCTTCTCATAGATGACCATGTTGTCGCGCAGATAGTCGAAACCCATCTCGTTGTTGGTGCCGTAGGTGATATCGCAGTTGTAGGCCGCTTTGCGCTCCTCACTGGTCAGATCGTGGACGATGATGCCCACGCTCAGGCCCAGAAAGCGGTAAAGCTTGCCCATCTCCTCGCCCTGGAAGGAAGCCAGGTAATCGTTGACAGTCACGATATGGACGCCCCGGCCCGTCAGCGCGTTCAGGTACGCCGGGAGCGTGGCCGTCAGGGTCTTGCCTTCACCGGTCTTCATCTCGGCGATGCGGCCCTGATGCAGCACGATGCCGCCGATGAGCTGCACCCGGAACGGATACAGACCCAGGGTGCGCCTGGACGCTTCACGGACCGTCGCGAAGGCCTCGGGCAGGAGCGCGTCGAGGGTCTCGCCCTTCTGATAGCGGGCTTTGAACTCATCCGTCTTGGCCCGGAGCGCATCATCGCTCATGGCCGCGAACTGATCCGCGAGCGCCTCGATCCTGTCGGCCTGCTTCATCAGGGGCTTTAAAAGGGCGTCATTGCCCATACCGAACAGTTTCTGAAAAAAACCCATACGTTAAAACTCCTTCAAACAAAATAGAGCTGTTTTTTATTATAACACGGGCCTTAGGTCTGCCGCAACCGGCGTCTTTAAGCCGGGTCAGTCCTCCATCCCGTTGCCGCAGGCCGCGATGGGCCGCCCCCAGGCGTCATAAAGGACGGCGATATCCAGCTTGCTCTTATGCCAGATCCTCTTGTCGTTCAGGACCTGATCGCAGCGGTGTTCTTTGGTCTTCCCGCTGCCGATCAGGTAGGGCACGCCCGGCTCAAGGATCATATCGGCCGGATAGAACAGCTCGTTCCCCCGGGTGGAATACAGGGCCGTCCCGTTCAGGCGCACCGCTTCACCGCCGGTATTGAGAAGGGATAAAACGTCATCCTCCGTTTCGATGGTCATGACGATGCCCTTCACCTTCGCCGGGATCTTCCGCCAGGCCACATCTTCCACGCGCACGCCCTGAGCGTCCATGACCACACGCCAGGCATCCTGCGCGTCCTGAGTCACGTAAACGGCGCAGCCCATGCCGCTCAGGCGCTTCAGGGTGGACTTCGCCGGGGTGTCCGGCTCCTCCGGGGTGGAGGTGGAGATCAGCGCGACACGCGGGCGGACGATAGAAAGAAGATCGTCCCC
>CACZOZ010000072.1:0-9086 GCA_902782865.1 uncultured Eubacteriales bacterium | reverse complement strand
ATCGGTCTTCTTATCCTCGATATAAAGCTCATCCGCCTTCTTAAGGTCCGTCAGCACCCAGCCCCGGCCGCCCTCCTCGAAGCTGTAGTCGGTCAGGTAGTTATACTCCACCATGGACACGAAGGCGTGGGCCGTCATGCCCCCCGCCGTGCCGGTGATCTCGTACCGCTCCGGGCCGGAGGAATGCATGAGGGCGGCCTTTTCTTCCGAAAGGTCCCATTCCACCGGTACGGCCTGCCGGGAGTCGTCCGTCATGACGGCGTTGACCGTTTGAGGCAGTACAAGGGGCGCGTTCAGGTCGCAGATGAGAGTCACGTCCTCCAGGGCGTCCGGGCGGATCTCGGGCGTCTGCCCCCGGCGCATCAGGGCGAATGCCCTGAGGGATGCCAGGGGATGCCCCGTGGGATCGAACAGGGCCTGGTTGTCCACCGCGGAACCGCCGTAGTACCGGCCCGCGTCGTCGGGATCGTAAGATCCGGCGAAGCTGGAGGCCCAGCCGGAACCGAACCGCTCCCATTTTTCGCTGTTCTCCTCCCAGGACGAGGTGCCCACCGGGATCCAGGCGCCTTCCCAGTACACCACGCCGATCCCGTTCACGGTCCTGTTGACGATGGTATCGGTGATGTCCCTCAGGCAGTTGGCCTGTCCCTGGACCGTGAAGGGATAGTTCTTCACGATGCCGCCGCCGTCCGACACGGTGTTGCCGAAAAAGTCAAAGTCCTCCGGCGTCCAGGCGTAGGAGGTCTCCATGACCATCACCTTTTTGCCGTAGGTCTGCGCCACGTCGCTCAGCACCCGGGCCAGGTTGTCCAGGGTGCCGTGCCAGTAGGGATAGTAGGACGTGGCGAACACGTCGTAATCCACCCCGTAGTAGTCCATCTTCTTGGCGTACGTCATGTAGCTGTCCGCCTTTTCAGGGTTGGCGAAATGCAGGGCCACCAGGGCCTCCGGATACACCTCCCGCGCGGCCCGGGCTCCGGCTTGCATGATGTACTGGATGTTGAACCAGGTCTTCTCCCCGCATAGGAAATTATTGGTCTCGTTGCCGGTCTGCACCATGCCCACATCCACCCCGGCTTCCCTGAGCGCTATGAGGCAGTCCCGGGTGTACTCATAGGCCGCCTGAGTCTTCTCCTCGATCTCCATCCCGGCCCAGGCCTTGGGCACCATCTGTTTGGACGGGTCCGCCCAGAAATCCGAATAGTGGAAGTCCACGATCAGCTTCATGCCGTACTTCGCCGCCCGCACGCCGATCGCCGCGGCGGTCGCGATATCGCAGTTCCCCCCGCCGTAACCGCAGCCCTCCGCGTCGAAAGGATCGTTCCACACCCGCACCCGGATGTGGGTGAAGCCGTTGTCGGAAAGGACCTTGAACACGTCCTCCTCCCGGCCGTCAAATCCGTAGTACTTCACGCCGCTGTTCTCCTCGGCGATGACGATGGAGGCGTCCATGCCGAAAATGAAATCCTCCGGCAGGCCCTCGACTTTTTTGACGTACAGATCGCCCTCCGCCCGGGCGGAGGCAAAAGCGCCCAGCAGCAGCGCGGCCATGAGGATCAGCGCGATGAAGTTCCTGTTGCACATCATATGAAGCTCCTTTCCGTTTTATCCTTATTTTATTCTGTTTTCAGGATCATCTCAGCCGCGGGCACGGCCGCGTCGTCCACGGCGCCGTCATGGCCCGAAACATGCCGGGAGGCGGCGCCCAGGAACAGGTACCAGTCCTCCCCCGTCCCGGCGGGCGGATACAGGATGAAGCCCTTCAGGCAGCCCTCCCCCGTCCCGGCGTCGTACACCCGTACTCCCAGGGGCACATCATCCCGGTACAGGATCTCCCCCGCGCCCAGAAGCGTTCCCGGCAGCGGCGCGAACCAGTCCCTGTAGGTGTCCGCGTCCGTTTCCGGGGCGATGTACAGATCCCCCGCGGCGATGGTCTCCAGATCGAACATGGCGTAATCGAAGGGGTGCACCTTCACCATGCGGACGCGCCCTTCCGCGTTTTTCTCCAGCGCCGCCGCCAGTTCGGTCCCCTCCCGGACCGGGCCGTCGATATACACGGTGAGCTTCTCCTCCGCCGGCGCGTCGGTGATGCGGGTGAACACGGCGCCCCACACCATGACGGACAGCAAGAGCCACAGAAGCAGAAGGGGCACCAGGTAAAGCACTTTTCTCAAACCGCTCACCCGATCACCTCCCAGGACACGATGTACCGGCTCACCGTTTCCACCCGCACCCGCGCGCCTTCCGATGGCAGCTCTTTGGCCAAAGGCGCATAGATGAGCAGGGAAACGCTCCCCTCCTCCGAAAGGAGCGGGACGCGGCGCACGCTGATGGATCCCGGGATCGGCGTGATGCCCCCCGGGCAGCCCAGGGTGCCCGCGGATCCCTCACGCGGCCCTTCGAGCATGCCCTTCATGTGGATATGCTCCGCTCTGCGCGGCCGGTACCCGAAGGCCCAGATCAGTATCGCCGCCCAGCCTCCCAGGGTGGCCACGGCCACCGCCGCGAGATAGAAGGCCCGCGCGTTGAGAGTGGAGACCCTCAGGCACAGGGCGACGCACACCGCGAGGGCGGCGATGAGACCGCCCGCGGCCGCCCTCCGGGCCCGGACCGCCCGGACGCGAGCCCGTTCACATTCCTTCAGTGAGTAGAGTTCCATCATCGCCAAACGCCTTTCGAAGCTTTTTGGGGATTATACCACATCCCGCGGAACAGGGAAAGCCCGGCCCCGCCGTTCCGCTTGACAACATCCCCGCGCAGCGATAAGATGTCACCAGGCAAAAACCCACATCGATCCTGACTGCGCAAGGAGGGATAATAATATGAAAAAAGCGCTCATCGTCCTTTCGGTCCTGTGCCTGATATCCTCGTGCGCCCTGGCGGACGACGACCTGTTCAAGGTCTATCCCCTGTCCGATCGGGGCGAAGCCATCGTGGACGACGTCAGCTTCTTCGGGCAGGCCCCTTCAGGCAGCCTGGACCGGGTGTTTTACGAGATCTTCGTGGGCTCGTTCTCCGACTCCGACGGGGACGGGACCGGTGACCTGAGGGGCATCATCAACAGGCTGGATTACCTGAACGACGGCGACCCCCGCTCCGGCCTGAGCCTGGGGGCGGAAGGGCTGTGGCTCACGCCGGTGTTCTCATCTCCCACGTATCACAAGTACGACGTGACGGATTTCTACACCGTCGATCCCGCCTTCGGCACGCTGGACGACCTGAAGGAACTGGTGGACAAATGCCACGAGCGGAACGTGAAGGTGATCCTGGACCTGCCCATCAACCACACGGGCACCGGGAACCGCTGGTTCAGGAATTTCACCAACGCCCACCTGATGCACAATCCCGGCAACGCGTATTATGACTTCTACGTGTGGCAGCCCGCGGGCGATCCCCAGCCCGCCGGAAGGCACTTCACCCGCGTCCCAGGCCTGGACATCATGGTGGAGGCCAATTTCTCCGACAGCATGCCGGAGCTCAACTTCGACAACGAGAGCGTGCGTGAGGCTGTCCTGGACGTGGCGAAGTTCTACCTGGATCTGGGCGTGGACGGCTTTAGGTTCGACGCCGCGAAATACATCTACCTGGGCGAGAATCAGCGCTCCGTCGATTTCTGGTCCTGGTACATCGGTGAGATCCGGAAGATCAAAAGCGATGTCTACACCGTGTCGGAGGTGTGGGACGGCGAGGGCATCATCAACCAGTACACCGCCGCGGGCGACTGCTTCAATTTTACCCTCAGCCAGGTGAACGGGCTGATCGCGGAGACCGCCAAAGCGGGGGACGTGAACCGGTTCACCGCCTATATGGACCGTTACCTCGATTCCATCCGCGAAGCGCGCGAAGGCGCCAGGAGCGTACTGTTCATCTCCAACCACGACATGGACCGGTGCGCCGGCTACCTGACCGTGGCCAGCGGACAGATGAAGACCGCCGCCAACCTGTACATCCTCTCCCCCGGGTCGCCCTTCATCTACTACGGGGAGGAGATCGGCCTGCGCGGCTCCCGCGGCGGCGCCAACACCGACGCCAACCGGCGCCTGGCCATGCTGTGGGGAGACGGTGACACCGTGAAGGATCCCGCGGGCACCACCTACGACAGCACCAGCCAGACGCCCTACAGTGTCGCCGATCTCAAAGCCCCGGCCGAAGGCCTGTACAACTACTACAAGCGCCTCATCATGATCCGCGCCGCCAATCCCGAGATCGCCGGCGGGGACTATACCGCCCTGAAGATCCCGGACAGCAAGATGGGCGGCTTCATCGTGTCCCTGGACGGCAGCGACGTGATGGTGATGCACAACACCACCCAGCGGAAGCTCACCGTGGATCTGAGCACGGTGACGGATATCCCCTTTACCGTCCTGGCGGACTACATCGGCGCGGGCGAGGCGAAGCTGAACGGGACCGTGCTGACCCTCGAAGGCCAGACCAGTGCCGTGCTGCGCCGGGAATAAAACGGCGCATCAGACCTTCGCAGCCCGGAAATTTCTGATTTAATGGCCAAAAAAGCGCCTTTTGGGCACAAGTTTTTTTAAAAAACGCTTGCGTCTGACAAGGTTTGGCATTATAATACCCGTTGGTTGAAGCGGGTCTGTGGTTGAAAGCCGATGCCAGTCGCAGGCGAAACGGTCCACGTAATCCGGCCAAAGGCCGGGGATCATGGTGCGGCTTAGATGTGAGTCCTGCCGCGGGAGACCGCGAGAGAGCAGCGTGGGGGCGTAAAGCTATGAGCAAAGCTCCGGCAGGCGAGTGTGGGGTCAAAAACCAGGTCAGCCGTTTTCAAACCAATAAATATTCTTTATCATGGGGGTCTAAAAACAATGTATCAGGACAAGACGCTGGTGTGCCGTGACTGCGGTAACGAATTCGTGTTTACCGCCGGTGAGCAGGAATTCTACGCGGAAAAGGGCTTTCAGAACGAGCCGACTCGTTGCCGTGAGTGCCGTCAGCAGCACAAGGCCGCGAGGAACAACGGTGCTCCCCGCGTGATGTACGACGCCGTGTGCGCGAACTGCGGTGCTGAGACCAAGGTTCCCTTCCAGCCCAGGGAGGATCGCCCGGTGTATTGCAGCGAGTGCTTCGCCGCGATGCGCAACCAGTAAGGCGCAAAACAGCAGGCCCGTCCGGAAACGGACGGGCCTGTTTTTTTTGTTTCTTTTTCCCTATCCCCTGAGCCTGTCGGGCCTCCGCCAGGCCGCCATGGCAGCCTTTCCCTCGGGGGTGACCGGCTTCATCCACCGGCCGCTGAACATGTGCCGGAGCATGAGGCCGTAGCGGATGGGCTCATCCACATAGCAGCAGGCGAACACCAGCAGGGTGGGCCAGCCGAACTTCAGGCCCGCCAGCGCCGTCAGGGGCAGCACCAGCGCGTACATGAACACGATCTCCAGCACCGTGCCGTAGGTGGCGTCCCCGCCGGCCCGGAAGGTGTCGTTCTGGGCCCAGTTGCCCATACGGATGAAGGCCGCAGCACCGTAGACGGCCATCATGCCGAAAGCCAGCGAGAAGCTGGCGCCCGCCATGCCCATCATCTTCAGGATCGGCGTGTGGCACAGGATGAGGATCGACGCCACCGCCCCGATGAATCCCTGGCACAGGAACGTCAGGCGCCAGGCCCGGGCATAGGCCGTGTCCACCTCCCCCGCCCCCACCAGGGTGCCCACCAGCACCGACGCGGCGCTGGAGAAGCCGGCGAAGAAGCCGATGATGAGCCCCTCCAGGGTGCGGAACACCGCCAGCGCGGCGATGGCTTCCTCCGGCTGCCGGCCCAGCACCACATTGATCACCATATTGCCCACGCCGATCAGGAGCTCGTTCATGATGATCGGGAAGCATTTCTTTAAATAGACGCCGGAAAAATCCCGGCCCCAGCGGAAGTGTTTCCCGACGGCCGCCACGTAAGGGTGGCGCTGAAGAATCGCCAGGCAGAACACCGTGACCGCGCCCACCGCCTGCGCCAGAACGGTGGCCAGGGCCGCGCCTCTCACGCCCATGCGCGGCGCTCCCAGATGGCCGAAGATCAGCGTCCAGTTGAGGAAGATATTGGAGAGGACCGCTGCCACGGATCCGTAGAGCGGAAGGCGCACCTTGCCCGTGCAGCGCAGCAGCGCCGCCATCGCCATGGTCAGCACCGTGAGAGGATAGCCCCAGCCCACGATCCTCAAATATTCCACGCCCACCTCGCGGATCGCCGCCTTGTCGGTGTACAGACGCATGATCATCTCCGGAAAACCCACCGCCAGGACACAGAAGATGACGCCCACCGTCATCATGCAGGTCAGCGTCAGGCCGTAGGACCGGTCGATCCCGTCGTCGTCCTTCGCGCCGAAGAACTGGGAAAAGAACAGCATCCCGCCGCCCACGAAGCCCCAGAAGCAGCTGAACATCAGCGAGGAGAACTGGGCGCACAGCCCCACGGCCCCCACCTGCGTATTGCCCAGGGAGGCGATCATCATCGTATCCACCATGGAGCCGGTGGTGGTCAGCAGATTCTGGAGGGCCACGGGCAGGGCGATGACCGCCACCTTGCCCACGAAAGCCCTGAAGGGAAAGCCGCGCATTTTTACGAGTCCCTTTCTTTAAACCGTGATCGGCGCGCCGCGCCGCCGGACCATTGTACCCGAAAAAGCCGCGGCCATCAATAGGGTCCCGCGGCGTTCAAGGGCCGCCGCCGGCCGCCCCTTTCCCTTTACGCAAAGGGCGTTCCATGGTATAATACGGCACGATGACCACTGTGACCGTACCTATAATATGACTGCCGGACCGGGAGGTGCTCCATGAAGTATCTTGAGACCGAGAACGATTATGTGGTGAGGCTCGAGCGCGGCGAGGAAGTCCTCGAAGCGCTGGAGAAGTTCTGCCTTGAGAAGGATATCGCCGCCGCGTCCGTCAGCGGCATCGGCGCCTGCGACCTGGCTGAGGTGGGCGTGTACGAGATCGAAAAAAAGGCCTATATGAAAAACACCTTCACGGGATCGATGGAGATCCTGAACCTCACCGGCAATATCACGCGCAGGGACTTCAGGCCCTATCTGCACCTGCACATCACCCTGTGCGGTGAGGACAACAAGTGCATCGGCGGGCACCTCAACAAGGCGAGGATCTCCGTGACGGGCGAGATCTTCATCCATCCCGTCAGCGGCCTCATCGGCCGGGTGCCGGACGAGATCACGGGCATCAACCTGATGGATCTTCCCCAATAGTTCAACATTTCAGCCGAAAGGGCCGCGAGACGGACCGGAAGGAGGCCGCGGACAATGGAAAGGATCGACCAGCGGGCAGGGGATGAAATGAGGTATCACCGGATCATCCCCGATTATGTGCACAGCGCCTGGGGCAGCTGCCTGATCGAGACCGGGGGCACAAGGGTGATCTGCACCGCATCGGTGGAAACGGGCGTGCCGCCCTTCCTGAAGGGGAAGGGCGAAGGCTGGGTCACGGCGGAATACGCGATGCTGCCCGCCTCCACGGGGGTGAGGAAGCCCCGGGACGGGATCAAAAAGGACGGCCGGGGCGTGGAGATCAGCCGCCTGATCGGCCGCAGCCTGCGCCAGGCAGTGGACCGCGCCATGCTGGGCGAGCACACGATCACCGTCGACTGCGACGTGCTGGAGGCCGACGGCGGCACCCGCACCGCCGCGATCACGGGCGGTTTCGTGGCCCTGTGCTGTGCCGTGGACAAGATGATGCGCAAAGGGCTCATCAAAGAGAGCCCCATCCGCCGACAGATCGCGGCGGTGAGCTGCGGCTTCGTCGACGACGACGCGCTGCTGGACCTGTGCTACCTGGAGGATTCCTCCGCCCAGGTGGACATGAATTTCGTGATGGACGACACGGAGCGTTTCGTGGAGATCCAGGGCACGGGCGAGGGCCGTCCCTTTACCTGGGACGAGATGCAGCGCCTGCACACCCTGGCCCAGCAGGGCGCCCTGGAGCTGATGGCCCTGCAGCGGCGCGCCCTGGGCAAGCGCGCGGAAGTGATCGCGCCGCCCAGGACCCTGGTGATCGCCACCAACAATCCCCACAAGGCCGCTGAAATGAAAGAGATGCTCGGGGACCGCTACCGGGTGCTCACTTTGAACGAGGCCGGCGTTTCCGGGGATGTGGACGAAAACGGCGCCACATTCGAGGAGAACGCCCTGATCAAGGCCCGGGCCGTGGTGAAGGAAACGGGCCTGTGCGCCCTGGCGGACGACAGCGGCCTGATGGTGGACGCCCTGGACGGGGCGCCCGGGGTGATCAGCGCCCGTTACGCGGGCGTCCACGGCGATGACAAGGCCAACAACGACCTGCTCATCCGCAACATGGCCGGCGTGCCCGAGACGGAAAGGACCGCGCACTTCGTGTGCGCCATGGCCCTGGTGACCCCCGACGGCCGGGAAAGGACCGTGCGGGGGGAGTGCCCCGGCGTGATCATCGATACCCCCCGGGGGAACGGCGGCTTCGGCTATGATCCCTACTTTGAGACCGTGACCGGGGAGACCTTCGCCGAGATGGCCCAGGAGGACAAAAACCGCATGTCCCACCGGGCCAGAGCCATGGCGGAGATGCTGCCCGTCCTGGAGGAGGAGCTGTGACGGAAGAAAACAGATACCTGGTGCTCAGCGACAGCCACGGCTTTCTGGGGCGGCTGGAGGGCATCCTGATGGCCTCCGAGCAGTACGGCCCCTTTGACGCGGTGATCCATCTGGGCGACGGCTGCCGGGATCTGGACCGGTTCCGGGAGCACCTGCCCCCTGTCATACAGGTGTACGGCAACTGCGACGCCCTGTACACCACGCCGGGCACGGACCCGGTCCGGGTGGAGGAGCTGGGCGGCGTCAGGACCGTGCTGACCCACGGGCACACCCTGTACGTGCGCTCCGGCACCGACGGGCTGTACAACAGGGCCCTCAGGGACGGCGCCGCGGCCGTACTGTACGGGCACACCCACCGGCAGAAGCTGGAATACCGCAACAGTGTCCTGATCATGAACCCCGGCGCCGCGGAGCTGGGAAAATGGGCGCTGCTCACGGTCAGAAAAGGCGTCGCGGAAGGGATCCTGAAATAATGATCCATCATAAAGAATAAGAAAGGCGGTCGTT
>CACZOZ010000071.1:0-6473 GCA_902782865.1 uncultured Eubacteriales bacterium | reverse complement strand
ATGCCCTTGATCTTGATATCCATCTGGATGGCGGTGATGCCGTTCATGGTGCCGGCGACTTTGAAGTCCATGTCGCCCAGGAAGTCCTCAAGGCCCTGGATGTCGGTGAGCACCGCGATCTGGCCGGATTCGGCGTCCTGGATCAGGCCCATGGCGACACCGGCCACGGGGGCATGGATGGGCACGCCGGCGTCCATCAGGCTCAGGGTGCTGCCGCACACGCTGGCCATGGAGGAGGAACCGTTGCTGCCCATGATCTCGCTCACCAGGCGCAGTGCGTAGGGGAATTCTTCCTCGGTGGGGATCACGGGAAGGAGCGCCCTTTCAGCCAAAGCGCCGTGACCGATCTCGCGGCGGTTGGGGGAGCGCAGCCTGCCGGCCTCGCCGGTGGCGTAGGAGGGCATGTTGTACTGATGGATGTAGCGCTTGCTTTCCTCGTTGGAAAGGCCGTCCAGCTGCTGGGCCTCGCTGACAGAGCCCAGGGTGGTCACGGTGAGGGCCTGGGTCTCGCCGCGGGTGAACACGGCGGAGCCGTGGGTCCTGGGCAGGATGCCCACTTCGCACCAGATGGGCCGCACTTCGGTCACCTTGCGGCCGTCGGCGCGGATGCCCTTGTCCAGGATGTTCCTGCGCATGACTTCCTTATTAAGATAGTACAGCGCGTCGGCCACTTCGCCTTCGCGGCCGGGGAAAGTGTCGGCGAAATGCGCCAGCACGTCCGCCTTGACCTCGGCTTCCCTTTCCTGGCGCTCTTTGCGCACGTAGGTGGAGTAGGTCCAGCGGCATTTTTCCAGGGCGTATTCCCTGACGGCTTCCTTGACGTCGTCGCCGGTGGTCACCAAGGGATAGTCCTTTTTCTCTTTGCCGATCTCGGCGATGATCTTCTCCTGGAAGGCCACCAGTTCCTTGATGCCCTCGTGGGCGTAAAGGATGGCGTCCATCATCGCGTCTTCGCTGACTTCCTTCGCGCCGGCTTCCACCATCATGATGGCGTCCTTGGTGCCGGCCACGGTCACGTGCATGTCGCTGACCGCGGATTCTTCCTCGGAGGGGTTCATGACGAATTTGCCGTCGACACGGCCCACCACCACGGCAGCCGTGGGGCCGGCCCACGGGATGTCGGAGATCGCCAGGGCGATGGAAGAACCGAGCATGGCGGGGAACTCGGGCGGGTTGCTGGGATCCACGCTCAGGGTCTGGGCTACGACCTGCACGTCATTGCGCAGTCCCTTGGGGAAGAGAGGACGCAGCGGCCTGTCGATCAGGCGGCAGGTGAGGGTCGCCTTTTCGGTGGGGCGGCCTTCGCGCTTGATGAACCCGCCGGGGATCTTGCCGACGGAGTACTGCTTTTCCTCGAAGTCCACCGTCAGGGGGAAGAAGTCGACGCCTTCGCGCGGCGTGTCGGACGCGGTGGCATTCACCAGCACCACGGTGTCACCGTAACGGACCAGGGCCGAACCGCCGGCCTGCTGCGCGTACTTGCCGAACTCCAGCTTGAGGGGCCTGCCGGCAAATTCCATTTGATAAACTTTGGGATCCATTTCATTTCTCCTTCGATGTTTGATGGCTTTTTTGACCCTACAGTTATGAAAAGACTACCGGCAAGATATCCGGTAGCCTTGAGGGATCACTTGCGCAGGCCCAGTTTTTCGATCAGCGCGCGGTAGCGCTCGATATCGGTCCTTTTCAGGTAATCCAGCAGGCCGCGGCGGCGGCCGACCATCAGCAGCAGGCCCCGGCGGGAGTGGTGGTCCTTTTTGTTCAGCTTGAGGTGCTCATTCAGGTGGTTGATCCTTTCGGTGAGCAGCGCGACCTGGACTTCGGGAGAGCCGGTGTCGCCTTCGTGAGTGGCGTAGTTCTGCATGATCTGGGATTTGAGTTCCTTATCCATTCTGATCCTCTTTCCGAAGCTCTGTGGCTTCATAAAATTGCCGCAAACCCGGTTCGCCGCCGCAGATGCGGACGCCTGAGCAAGCGGTTCGCAAAGCACAAAAAATAATAGCACTTATTCCCTGAAAAGTAAAGATTTTTTAAAAAAATAGTTTGCATTCGCCCGCCCTTTTGTGTATAATATCCGTCGGCACATCCTTGCGCCGTGATAAAACGGCGCCATAAGCCCGTGAGGAGGTGAAAGCAATGAACAAGTATGAACTGGTGTACATCATTGATCCCGCAGTGGACGAGGAAAGCCGCAAGGTGCTGGTAGAGCGCTTCACCGCTCTGATCGCCGAGCAGGGCGGTACCGTCGACAAGGTCGAGGAGTGGGGCAAGCGTCGTCTGGCCTACGCCATCGATTACAAGACCGAAGGTTACTACGTCCTCGTACAGTTCTCTTCCGGCAGCGAGCTGCCCCTGGAACTGGAACGCAACCTGAAGATCAATGACCAGGTGATCCGTTATCAGGTCATCAGGCTCCTGGAGCGCAAGGTGGGCATCAAGCCCCGCGCGCCGCGGCCTCAGTTCACGCCGGCTCCCGCTGCCGCGGAAGCGCCGGCTGGCGAAAGCGAAGCGGCTCCTGCCGCCACTGACGCCGAGTAATCCGGAGGATATCCATGAACAAGCTTACGATCATTGGCAACCTGACCAGGGACCCCGAAAAGCGCACCACGTCCAGCGGTATCTCGCTGTGCACGTTCACCGTGGCGGTGAACAGGCGGCGCGCCAATCAGGAATCCGGTCAGCCTGAAGCGGATTTTTTCCGTGTGACCGCGTGGCGCCAGCTGGGTGAAACCTGTGCCAAGTTCCTCAGCAAGGGCCGCAAGGTCTGCGTGATCGGTCCCGTATCCGTCAACACCTACCAGGGCAATGACGGCACCACGCGTGCCAGCCTGGAAGTCACGGCGGACGACGTGGAGTTCCTCACTCCCCGCAGTGAAGCGGGGGAACCGGTCCCCGCCTCTCCGGCCGCTCATCAGGCGGCGCCTGCAGCGGATTTCGTGCAGGTAGACGAGGACGACCTGCCCTTCTGACGAAGGGTATCCTTTAGCGGAGGGAGAACCTCCGCACAATCCAATGAAGGAGGTAAAGCACATGTCTGAAGATCGTGGTGAGAAGAGGCCGCGCCCCAGGGGCAGGAAGCCTCATCGCAAGGTATGCGATTTCTGCGTCAGCAAGGTCGAGTATATCGACTATAAGGACGTCAACCGTCTTCGCCGCTTCGTCAACGAGCGGGGCAAGATCCTTCCCCGGCGTATGACCGGCACCTGCGCGAAGCATCAGCGCCAGCTGTCTGAGGCCGTGAAGCGCGCCAGGGCCATCGCTCTGATGCCCTACACCGTCGAATAAGGCTGTCTTTAAAGAGGCTCCGATCACCGGAGCCTTTTTTGTTTGACTTTTTTTCCGTCCGGCGATAAACTGCATCCGTGAAACGGCTCAATTTAAATGAAAGAAAGGCGGAAACCACGATGGATGTTTTTCCCCTCACCCAGAAAAAGATCGAGACTTGGTCCAAGGCCTATAACGCGGACCGATCCCTTCAGATCGCCACCATGGCCCTCTCCGGATCGGAGATCAATTCAGCGGCCTGTGTCGCCGCGCGCGCGGATAAGAACCGCTGGCACTTCACCGTGGATCTTAAGACCCTCCCGGTGGCCGATCAGAAGCACTCCGGCCGCTGCTGGCTCTTCGCCGCGGCCAACGTGCTCCGGGAAAAGATCGCCGCGGATCTGGGCCTGAAGGAATTCGAGCTGAGCCAGAGCTGCCTGGCCTTTTGGGACAAGCTGGAGCGCGCCAATTATTTCCTGGGAGCGATCCTGGATACGGCGGACCTGCCTGTTTCGGACCGCACGGTGTCCTTCATCCTGTCCACCGGCGTGCATGACGGCGGCCAGTGGGCCATGTTCGCGAACATCGTCAGGAAATACGGCCTGGTGCCCAAAGAGGCTTTCGACGAGACGTACCAGTCTTCCAACACCCGCCAGATGAATTATTACCTCAACCGGTATCTCAAGGCCTGCGCGGTCAGGCTCAGGGCCCTCAAACGCTCCGACGCTGGGGAGGATGAGATCCGCGGGCAGCGGGAGGGGATGATGGCAAAAGTCTATTCCTACCTGTGCGCCTGCTACGGGGAACCGCCGAAACGCTTCGATTTCGTTTACACGGACAAGGACGGTGCCTATCACTGCGACCCGGACCTGACCCCGGCGGATTTCCGGGATAAGTACGTGGGCGCTTTCACGGACGACATGGTGTCCGTCATCAACGCGCCCACCTCGGATAAGCCCTATTACAGGACATACACCATCCGTTATCTGGGCAACGTGGAGGGCGAGGGCACGGTCAAGCATCTCAACCTGCCCATGGATGAGATCAAGGAAGCGGTGATCGCTCAGCTCAGGGACGGGCAGGTGGTGTGGTTCGGCAGCGATGTGGGCCACTGGGGCGATCGGGAAAAGGGTTACTGGGACGATGCGGCCTTCGGCGTGGAAATGCTGACGGGGCTGGATCTTCATATCAGCAAGGAGGACGCCCTGGACTATCAGTTCTCCGCCATGAACCACGCCATGGTGCTCACCGGCGTGGAGCTGAAGGACGATAAGCCCGTCCGATGGAAGATCGAGAATTCCTGGGGCGATGAGAAGGGAAGCAAGGGTTATTACGTGTGCTCCGACAGCTGGTTCGATCAGTACGTGTATCAGGCGGCTATCCGGAAAAAGTACCTGAAGAACGCGGAACTGTATTCACAGGCCCCTGCGGAGCTGGATCCCTGGGACCCCATGGGTACTCTGGCGGAGTGATCATATATGGATGAGATCAAATTTGGAGATAAACTGGATCCCCAGGTCCTTGAGGCGCTGGTGGAAAAGAGCCCAAGCCTGGTCTCCGCTCTGAGCAACGCGGCGGCCTATCTCTTCGGCTGTCTTGACAGGGTGAACTGGGCGGGGTTTTACATCCTGCGGGGAGATGAGCTGGTTTTGGGCCCCTTCCAGGGCAAGCCGGCCTGTGATCTGATCCCGCTGTCCCGGGGCCTGTGCGGCCGAGCGGCACGCGATAAGCGCGTGGTGAGGACCGCGGATGTCCGTACCTGCCCGGAACACATCGCCTGTGATGAACTCAGCCGGTCCGAGATCGTTATACCGATCAGGACCGGCTGCGGGGGTGCGTTATGGGGGCTCCTGGATATCGACAGTCCCGTGACGGACAGGTTCACTCAGGAGGACGAGGATCTGTTGGTGAAGGCCGCCGAGGTGATGGAACGGGCGGTCAAGTCCCTGGGGCCGCATCTTCTGGGATGATGGAAAAGACGATCTCAATATCGGCGCGGACGATGATGTCACCGGACTTGACGTAGGTGCCGGCGGCGGTATCCGCGTTCGCTTCCGATTTATACAAGCCGCGGCTGTCGGGTGACGCTTGTGCGATGTCCGGCAGCCGTATTTCTTTGACGGCCCCGAGCTTCACGCCGCAGGCCGCGGCGGTCACTTTGGCTTTCCTGAAAGCGTCCGCACAGGCGGCCTCGAGGGCTCTGTCATACGCTTCCGCGCTGCCGGAAGCGGTGAAGGTGAGGCCGTAGAGCTGATTGGCGCCGCTTGAAACGCCCGCGTCGATCATTTCGCCCGCGCGCTTTACGTCCCGGATGGTGACCAGAAGGGTATTGCCCACGTGATAGACGTCCGTGCGCTTTTCACGGCCGTTCTCGTCCGTGTCGTACCGGGTGTAGGAATACACATTGAGCTCGGTGGTCACAAGATCATCCTCGACCGCGCCCAGGTCCCTGAGCGCTGCGATCACGTTATCCATGATGCGCGCGTTCTCTCTCTGGGCAGCGGCCACATCGGTGTTTTCCGTTTCAACGCCCAGTCTCAGCACGCAGCCGTCGGCGGCGAGGGCCACGGAGGCGCTGCCGTTCACGGTCATCTCGCCGGGGTTCTCGCCAAGGGCGTTCATGGGTCCGGCCAGGATGAGCACACAGAGGCAGAAGATCAAAAAAGATATCTTCTTCAATGGGATCTCCTCCTTTTTGCGATCAGGACAGCCCCGCCGGTCAGGACGATGAGCGCGCCCAGCGCGTAGGGCCAGCTCACGGAAACGAAAGCCTTCATGCTTTCAAAAAAGCCGGTGTTCTCCCGGCCCTTCGGGGCGGAGACGGAAACGGCCCGGGCCTCTTCACGAACGTTAAAACTCTCGCCGTTCGCTTCCTGAGCGGTCTGCGGGATGGTCTCCTCATAAGCGAAGTCCGCTTCTTCCGCTTCTTCGGGGAACGCATGATCGAACGCGGTGACCGCGCCGCCGGCCTCAGGGAGCGGAGCGCCGGTGGCGGCAGGCGCTGAAACGGTCATGCGCATGACCGCCGGCGCGGGGGAGAGCATCCTGCCTGACTGGGCGCGGTACAAGGCCGTGCCGCCGATCAGGTAGATCATCGCCGCCGCGGCGGGCAGGGCGTATACAAGCGCGCTCTTCCGCCCGTGTTTCTTCATCTGAAGCTCATGGCGCCACCGTAAGGAGAATTCCCCGGACGGGACCGCGTCCTCGTT
>CACZOZ010000070.1:0-7837 GCA_902782865.1 uncultured Eubacteriales bacterium | reverse complement strand
TACCGCCAGATATTGCGGGTATACCCGCTGCCCAGCACGATGCCCCAGGCGAACAGCGGGAAGGCGATCCTGCCCAGGAGCCTCATTTCCGGGATCTGGGGAAAGAACAACTTGCCCGCGTGGTCGGCGAACATGAACAGGATGGCCACACATTTGATAAAACCGGTATTATGACTGCCTGCCGCGCGGTCCCGGAGCCGCCGCGTATCAGCCGATCCGTTCGCCATCGGGCGCCTCCTTTCCCGCGGCGGACCGTTCCATACGGTCCAGCATGCGCCGGACCGCCTTCAGGTCCTCCCAGACGGGACGCTTTTTCGTTTCATCCCGCAGGAGCGCCGCCGGATGGAAGGTGGGCATCCAGTAGATATCATCCTTCATGAACCATTTGCCCCGCACAGCGGTGATCCGCGTCTGGGGCCCGAAAAAAGCTTTCGCCGCCGTGGAGCCCAGAAGGATCACCACCCGGGGCCTGACCAGATCCAGCTGCCGCTTGAGATACGGCATACAGGCCTCGGCTTCCTCCGGCAGGGGGACCCTGTTCTGCGGCGGGCGGCATTTGACCACGTTGCAGATATAGACCTGTTCCCTTTCAAGCCCGATGGCTTTCAGTTCACGCGTGAGCAGCTGCCCCGCCGCGCCGACGAAAGCCAGGCCCTGGGCGTCTTCGTCCGCTCCCGGACCTTCCCCGATCAGCATCAGGCGGGCGTTTTTATCGCCCTGACCGGGCACCTTGTTGCGGATATGGCCGCACAGGCCGCAGCGTCTGCAGCCGGCGATATCCTGATGAAGCTGTTCCCATGCATCCGCCATAAGACCGCCTACCTTAAGTGATGAAGGATGATCGCGAAGTTGTTCATGATATCCTGATAGAGCCAGTTGCCCAGGCTGATGATCAGAGCGACACAGATAAGGATGCATGCGATCCCCAGGAGCATCACGAAATAATCGACGACACCCGCGGCGGTGCGCAGCCTGTTCTGCCGCTCCACCCTGTAAAGATCGGCCGAGAGACGGCGTTTATCCTCCTGATCCAGCATAAGTCAGCCTCCTACCATTGTTCCTTGATCTTGAGCGACTTGAGCGCCTGCCTGAAACCGGCAGCCTGCACATCGGCGATCACGGATGCGATCCTGTCCTCCAGCCCGGTGATCTCTCTCAGATCGCGCCCCCAGAGGTCCACATCCGACAAAACAGCGTATGCGAGGGATTCGGCCGTCATATCCGTCGACAGGCGCCTGAAAGCGTTCCCGAGATCCTCAGGCAGATCGATGAGGACCGGCTCCTCCCCCGCGATGATCTCGTAGCTGTCCCCTTTTTTGCGAACGCCCGCCAGGGCCAGGATAAAAGATGCGAGGGCAAAGCACAATCCTACCGGTAACAGCTGCTGGTCCGCCTCAAAGGCATCGATCATGTCCAGTACCTCGTCCCGGGCATCGAAAGCCCGGGCCAAAGTATCCAGAAGCGATGAGTGATCCTGCTCGAGCAGGCGGCTGGTCCCGACGGCAGCCCATTCTGCCGCGTCCTTTTCCGCATGGGACGAGGGCATCACCTCGTAATACAGCACATTGCCGTAAAAGCCGCGGATCAGATCATCCTTCATGCAGGCCGCGTAATCGGCCATACCCAGGATCAGCCCCGGATAACACACTATAAAACGACTGACGTCACCGTACAGCTTCCCCGCTTCTTCTTTTTCCATCATGGCGTCATCCCCCGGTCAGACAAAACCGCTGACCTTCATTTTCATCACGCCGGCCTCCGATGATGCGAGGCCCGCGAAAGTATCCCCGAGATAGACCCTGCAGATGCCGTCCGGCTGATCCGGGTCGGGCGAGACCCAGCTGAGCCCGTTCCTGGCGGCTTTCTCCTGCTCCGGTCTCAGATCGTACCGCCTGTAGTGTTTCAGCGGATAATCCATCGGGAGGATCGCCGGCATGTCCCCTTCCGTGATCTCCTCGATCCTTACCGCGTCTTCCAGACGGAACCACCCCGCCCGGGACCTTAAAAGAAACCGCATATGCGCCGGACAGCCCAGGAACTGACCCAGATCGTGACAGAGGGTCCTGATATAGGTGCCCCCTGAGCAGGTGACACGGATCAGGTACCCGTCCGGGAAGGACGCGAGAAGGGCGATATCGTCGATGACGACCGTCCTTTCCGGCACGTTCACATCCACGCCCTTCCGGGCCAGCGCGTACAGGGGCACGCCGTCGCGCTTGACAGCGCAGTACTTGGAGGGCTTCTGGACGATCTCGCCGGTGAAACGCGCCAGCGCGCGGACGAACCTTTCCTCATCCGGCACCCCGGCCGGCTCCTGGATCAGCGTGCCCCCCGCGTCCTGAGTATCCGTCGCCCCGGTAAATGAAACATGGGCAATGTACTGCTTGCCCATGGATGAGAAATAATCGAGGAAACGGGTGGCTTTGCCCAGCATGACGGGCAGGACACCGGCGGCTTCCGGGTCCAAAGTGCCCGCGTGGCCGGTCCTGACGCCGAAACGGCGCCGGACCACAGACACAACAGCCGCCGAGGACATCCCTGGCGGCTTTAATACATTCAGATACCCGTTCAATGGGCACCCCTGATCTGGTCGATCATTTTTTCTTCGATATCGTGGATCAGCTCGTCCAGAGGCATATCCACACAGCAGCCCGAGGCCAGGACATGGCCGCCGCCGCCGAGAGAAGAAGCGATGGCGGAAACGTCATAGGGCGGCAGGGCCCTGAAGGAGACCTTTTTCGCGTGCTCCTCCGAGGCGTCGATCAGGAAAGCCATCTTGACGCCGAACAGGTTGAGCCCGTAATTGACGATACCGTCCATATGCTCCTGAAGGGCGTGCGCCTCCTGAAAATCCTTTTGATCCAGGATCATGGACGCGCATTGGCCGTCACAGAACAGCGCCAGGGAAGACAGCGCCCGGGCGAGCAGGCGGATATGCCCCACCGGCTTGAGCAGATGGATGTTCCTGGCGACGGAATTGATGTCGATCCCGGTAGACGCGATATCCGCGGCGCACAGGAAAGTCTCCTCATCGGTGCAGGAAAAGCAGAAATTGCCGGTATCGGAGGACACCGCCGCATACAGGCACATGGCCACCGGCTTGGTCATCCCGATCCCAAGGGCCCCCATGAGGCGCCAGACCATGCAGCCGGCGGATGAACTGGAACCGTCCACCGCGTTGTGCATCGCGTAGAGCGGATTGGTGTGATGATGATCCAGCTGCACCGTGACGGGGATCTGATGAAAGATCTCCTGCGCAGCACCCATCCTGGCTTCATCGGAACAATCGATGGCGATGGCCGTGTCGAATACCGACGGGTCCGTCACCTGGTCGGGACGGACGATGTCGGAAGCGCCGGGAAGGAACAGGAAGATCTCCGGTACGGGGTCCGCCAGGCAGGCCACCACCGATTTGCCCAGATCCTCCAGGAGGCATCTCATGGCCAGCAGGCTGCCGATCGCGTCCCCGTCCGGCCTGATATGCGCGGTGATGAAGACCGACTTCGCGGCCTTGACGGCGCTGACCAGTTCGGCGTCATTGATCGGTTTGATCTGTTTCATGAGAAGTGCCTACCTTTTTGAGCAGTTCGTTGATATAGATGCCGTACGCGATGTTCTGATCCCGGACGAATATCAGCTGCGGGAGCGCTCTTAAGTCCACCCTGCCGCCCAGCTCATGCCGGATGTAGCCGGCCGCCTTCTTGACTGCCTGCATGAATCCGTCGGCCTTGTCGTCCTCCAGGATGCTGATATAGATCTTCGCGTATTTCAGGTCACGCGTGACTTCCGCGCGCGTGACGGAATAGGTGCCGCCGATCCGGGGATCATTCATGCCGCGGATGATCTCATCCACGGCGTGACGGACTTCCTCACTGATACGGTCGATGCGATAGTTTGCCATGATATCCACCTGTTATTCCTGAGTGATCTCCTCCATGATGAAGCACTCGATAACGTCGTTCTCCTTGATGTCGCTGTAATTCTCCAGGCCGACGCCGCACTCAAAGCCCTGGGCGGCTTCCCTGACGTCGTCCTTGAAACGGCGCAGAGAGGAAAGCTTGCCCTCGTAGACCACCACGTTGTCCCGCAGCAGGCGGACCTGGGCGTTCCTCTGGAGCTTGCCGTCCTGGACATAGCAGCCGGCGATCATGCCGACACCCGTGATCTTGAAGACGTTCCTGACCTGAGCGTGGCCCAGAAGGACTTCCTTGAACTCCGGCTGGAGCATACCGTTCATGGCCTTTTCGATATCCTCGATGGCCTGGTAGATGATGCGGTACAGGCGGATCTCCACGTCCAGCTTTTCGGCGGCGTCCTTTGCCTGGGAATCCGGCCGGATATTGAAGCCGATGATCGTGGCGCCGAAGGCGGCAGCCAGGTTGACGTCGTCCTGGGTGACGGCGCCCACAGCGGAATGCAGCACGTTGATCTTGACGGAATCGTTGCTCAGCTTCTCCAGGGCCTGCTTGACCGCTTCCACGGAGCCCTGAACGTCCGCCTTGATGATCAGGTTGAGGGTCTGGGCCTTGCCCTCGTTGATGCCCTCGAACAGATTCTCCAGGCTGACCTTGCTGGTGGCAGACCTGGCGGCTTTGATCTTGTTCCTGCGTTCCTCGGCGACCTGGCGCATCAGGCGGTCGTCCTCGACAGCGTCCATCTCGTCACCGGCGGAAGGAACATCGTTGAAACCGGCGATCTCAACGGGCATGCCCGGACCGGCGGATTTGACACGCTCACCTTTATCATTGGTCAGAGCGCGCACACGGCCGCTGGCCAGACCCGCGATGATATTGTCGCCGACCTTCAGGGTACCGTTCTTGATCAGCACGGTGGCGATGGGGCCGCGCGCCTTGTCCAGCTTGGCCTCGATGATGACACCGCTGGCCATACGGTCCGGATTGGCGCGCAGCTGGAGCATATCCGCCTGGAGCAGGATCAGCTCCAGCAGCTCATCCACGCCCTGGCCCGTCACAGCGCTGACCTCGGCGACGATCGTTTCGCCGCCCCACTCCTCTGGCACCAGATCGTATTTGGTCAGTTCTTCCTTGATGCGCTCCGGATTGGCCCCGGGCTTGTCCATCTTGTTGATGGCAACGATCAGGGGCACTCCGGCCGCTTTCGCGTGGTTGATCGCTTCGATGGTCTGAGGCATCACACCGTCATCCGCCGCGACCACCAGGATCGCGATATCGGTGGCCTGGGCGCCGCGCATGCGCATCGCCGTGAAGGCCTCGTGACCGGGGGTGTCCAGGAAGGTGATCGTGCGGCCGTTGAGCTCAACGGTGTAAGCGCCGATATGCTGGGTGATGCCGCCGGCCTCGCTGGCGGTGACGTGGGAGGAACGGATATAGTCCAGAAGGGAGGTCTTGCCGTGGTCGACGTGACCCATGATGGTGATGACGGGAGGCCTGGGCTGCAGGTCTTCCTCTTTATCCTCGATCCGGGTGTCGCTCAGGGCTTCCTCAGCCGTCTTGTCCAGCTTCTTTTCCAGGGTGACGCCGAACTCGGTGCACACCAGGGAAGCGGTATCAAAGTCGAGCTCACTGTTGATGTTGGAAACGATGCCCAGCATCAGGAGCTTCTTGAGGATCTCGGGAGCGGGCTTGCCGATACGCTCGGTCAGATCCTTGACGGTGATGGTCTCGGCAGTCATGTAAGCCGTTTCGATCTTGATGGGGGCCATCAGCTGCTGCGCGGAAGGCTTTTTGTTTTTGTTCTTCCTGGTGCGCACGTAGTCATCGTCATAATCCACGAAATTGTCCTTGACCAGCTGCTTGCGGTTTTTCGCGACCCTTTCCGGATCATGCTGACGGACATATTTATTCTTGTTGGGATCGTAATTGCTGGCCCTCTGCTTCTGCTCCGCCGGGATCAGCTCATCCTTGGGCGGCCGCGCGGGACCGGGACGGCTGCCGAAAGAGCCCTGACCCTGAGGACGGTTTCCGTAATTGCCCTGGCCCTGAGGACGATTGCCGAAAGAGCCCGGTCCCTGGGGACGATTGCCGAAACTGCCCTGGCCCTGGGGACGGTTGGGATAAGCGCCCTGGGGACGATTGGGATAAGTGCCCGGCTGGCCCTGGGGACGAGTGCCGTAGGTGCCCTGGCCCTGAGGACGGTTGGGATATGCGCCCTGAGGACGATTGGGATAAGTGCCCGGCTGGCCCTGGGGACGGTTGGGATAGGCGCCCGGCTGGCCCTGCGGACGGTTGGGATAGGCGCCCGGCTGGCCCTGGGGGCGGTTGGCGTAAGCGCCCGGCTGGCCCTGGGGACGGTTCGCCGCGGCGGCGGGCTGGACCGCCGGACGGGCGGGCGCCGCGGCCGGCTGGACCGGAGGACGGGCAGGGGCGGCCGGCTGGGGCTGAGGCGCCGCGGCAGCGGGCTTGTCCTGTACGGCAGGCACGTCCTGCGCGGCCGGTTTTTCCGGCGCGGCGGGCTTCTCGGCCTGCACGGCCGGCTTTTCCGTTTTTTCCTCGGCGGGCTTTTCGGCCTCGGCCGGAGCAGCCTTGGAAGGAGCAGCGCTCTGAGCCGTATCGGCCACAGGCGCCGAGGAAGACTTTTCAGCCTCAACGGGCTGCGCCGCGGGCTCTTTCACGGCCTCGGGCTCCCTGATCTCGGCGGGCTTGACTTCTTCCTTCACCGGCACCGGTTCGGAAGGCTGATCTTTCACGGCCGGAGCGGCGGCTTCAGCCGCGGGAGCTTCAGGTTCGGGAGCAGTGCTGTCATCGCCGCCGGCGCGCTCTTCCTCATCGTCCGGCATGGTCCAGGCCTTGAGCTGTCTGCTCGCCTGCGCCTGCCTTTCGCGAAGGAGCTCCTTCTGCCTTTCGTCTTCTTCCTTTTTCCGCAGCGCCGCTTCACGCAGACGCAGTGAAGAAAGGAACATCTCAAGGTCTGCCTTGACCTTTTCGATCGAAGACAGGACTGCCGTGCTCTTCTCCTCGATCAGTCTCACGCTGTCAGTTCGTTTTGAGTTGGCCATTCAACAACCGCCCTCCATTAATCAACAGGATCGTTATCCTTATCCACAATGAGCCGGATGATCTCATCCGTCAGTGTTCCCTTCAAAAGTACCAGGCACTTGCCGTCGCTCAGACCGCAGGCCCTGTCCAGAAGCTCTTCCTCCACGATAAAATGCCGTATCCCATAGGAATGGCACGAATCGGTCAGCTTCTTGCGCGTGTTCTCCGACGCGCCGGAGTCGATCAGGACGCATCGGGCGTCCTTCCGCCTGATCCTTGAGAGCACCGCGTCCGTGCCGGTCACGGTCAGCCCCGCACGCCTCGCCAGGCCCAGCAGCCCGGGCAGCCTGTCAGATCCCATCGCAGGCCTCCCGGATGCTCTGCGTCAGTGAAGCCTTCGTATCCTCGGACACCTGGCAGCCGAAAGCCCTCTCGATCTGCTTTTGTTTCAGGGCCTTCAGAAGGCATTCCTCCCGCCTGCACAGATACGCGCCGCGCCCGGGCATCCTGCCTGTCAGGTCCAGCCTGACTTCACCGTCCGGTGAATGCACCACCCGGATGAGCTCCTTCTTGGGGAACATCTCACGGCATCCCAGGCACATCCGCATGGGCACCTTACGCGTTTTCATTCAGCCGTCCTCCGGGATCACATGATCTCGTCGTCATCCACCTGGAAAGATTCATAGTCCTCAAACTCGTCGGCGATCACGTTGCCGTGCCCCTGCTGGATCTGCATCCCGGTCCTGCCCAGGAGCTCGTTGACCTGGGACT
This sequence comes from uncultured Eubacteriales bacterium, assembly GCA_902782865.1. Taxonomy (GTDB): domain Bacteria; phylum Bacillota; class Clostridia; order Christensenellales; family Aristaeellaceae; genus RUG756. The sequence goes on along the minus strand of CACZOZ010000070.1, from coordinate 110 downwards.
CGCTCTTGATGTCGATCTTCCAGCCGGTGAGCTTGGCCGCCAGACGCGCGTTCTGCCCTTCCTTGCCGATAGCGAGGCTCAGCTGGGAATCCGGCACCACCACGCGGCAG
>CACZOZ010000069.1:0-3022 GCA_902782865.1 uncultured Eubacteriales bacterium | reverse complement strand
TACGGCCTGGCGGATGAGCGCGGGCACCTGCTGCCGGGCACGGTGTCCCAGGTCCCCTCCCATTCGGAGGACAGCGCGGAAAAGTTCCTCGACGCCCTGAGGGCCATCCTGCGGGACGCGGGCGGGACGGTGGACCGGGCCGCCGTGTCCATCTGCGGGCCCTTCGATTTTGACGGCGGCGTGAGCCTCATGACCCACAAGTTCAAAGCCCTGTACGGGGTGGACCTGCGCCCGCCCTTCCGGGAGGCGGGGGTGGAGGTCGGGTTCCTTCACGACGCCACCGCCTTCATCCTGGGGGAGTACTTTGACGGTACGCTTTCAGGCGCGGACAACGCCTGCTGCGTGATGCTGGGCACCGGCCTGGGCTTCGGCTGGATCAGGGACGGGAAGGTGTGCGTGGACGAGACCCGCACCCCCGCCTTCTCCCTGTGGAAAGCGCCCTACCTGAGCGGCATCGCCGAGGACTACGTGTCCACCCGGGCGATCCAGAAATCTTACGGAAAAGCCCTGCCCATCAAAGCCATCGCGGACGCCGCCCGGGCGGGGGACGAGAAAGCCCTTGACGCCTTCCGCGCCGCGGGGAAACACCTTTCCCGCCTCCTGAAGATCCTCGCCCCCGCCCTCGGATGCGAAAAACTGGCCCTGGGCGGGCAGATCGCCCGGTCCGCCGACCTGTTCGCGCTCGATATCAACATCCCCTGGGCCGTCACGGAGCACTTTGAGGACGGCGCCCTGCGGGGCTGCTGCCTCTTCGCCCTGACGGGGCGGGACTGCGAGAGGACCGCCGCGGCGCCTGAGATCGCCCTGCCCCAGGACTGACCACGATCAACTGCCGTACCCGGCAGGCAAAGGAGAATACGTATGAGCTTCATGTTCCATCCCTATCCGTATGTGGACCACGACGCGGTCAACCCCGTCACCGGCCGGGGCGTCAGGCCCGTCAAAGGCATCATCCCCACGGCGAAAAAGATCGCCGCCCTTATCAGGGAAGGCAAAAAGGTCGCCGTCGACCTGTATCCCGGCGCCGATGTGAACGCCCTTGTCAACGTGATCCGCCAGCAGCTGAGCGGGGCCGAAGTCACGTACATCGACGCCGCCTCCCTGCTCAAAAGCCCGGAGGAGATCAAAAGCATCCTGGCCCCTTACCTGCCCGAGGACCGGGACCTGGATCCCGTGCTGCTCTACGGCCGGCGCTACAAGGGCGGGTATGAGGGCCTGCAGGACGAAAAGAAGGTCACCGCCCTGCGGGAGCTGCTCAAAACGCGAAAGGCCGTGCTGGTGTACGGCCGCGGCGCCCTGGTCCCGGCCCTGAGGGACGTGTACGATGTCCGGGCGTGGATGGACATCACCCCCCGCAGCGCCGCGCTGAGCTTCAAAAACGGGCACGCGCGCAACCTGGGCTCCGACGAGGACCTGCCCTACAGCCTGCTGATGCGGCGCAACTACTACGTGGATTTCGAGATCGCCGTGGACACCCGCTGGTCCCTGATCAAAGAGGGCGCCCTGGACCTGTACATCACCGCCGACGTGCCCGAGGACATGCAGCTGGTCACCTTCGACGATCTTAAGACCCTGTTCGGCGAGATCTGCGAAAAGCCCTTCCGCTGCCGGCCCGTTTACCTGGAGGGCGTGTGGGGCGGCTTCTATATCCACCGCCTGCGCCATCTGCCCAGTCAGATGCGCAACTGCGCCTGGATCTTCGACATGATCCCCATGGAGGTCTCCATCGTGGCGAAGATCGGGGAGGACGAGTTCGAGGCCCCCTTCTTCACCTTCGTGCAGACGATGGGCGAAAAGCTGCTGGGCCGCCGGGCCATGAAGGAGTTCGGCGGGTATTTCCCGGTGCGGTTCAACTATGACGACACCTATCACAGTAGCGGCAACATGTCCGTGCAGTGCCATCCGGATGAGAACTACGTGGTGAAGAACCACGACGAGCTGGGCAGGCAGGACGAGAGCTATTACGTGTGCGTCACCGCCCAGGGCGCCAGGACCTACCTGGGCTTTAAGGAGGAGGACAGCTGCGAGAAATTCTTCGCCGCCGCCCGGGTCGCCGAGAAGACCCACGAGTTGATCGATTACGAGAAATACATCAACGCGGTGCCCTCCGTGCCCGGCACCCAGGTGATGATCCCCGCCGGCACCGTCCACGCCTCCGGGCGCAATCAGGTGATCCTGGAGATCGGGTCCCTCACCGTGGGCTCCTACACCTACAAGCTCTACGACTACCAGCGCATCGATCCCCAGACCGGCCTGCCCCGGCCCATCCACCTGAAAATGGGCGCGGCGGTGATCCACGGGGAGCGCACCGCCGAGTGGGTCAAAAACAACCTGGTCGACCACGGCGGCCTCGTGCGTGAGGGCGATAACTGGAAGGAGATCGTGGTGGGCGAGCACGACCTGATCTATTTCTCCCTGCGCAACCTGATCTTCTGGGACAGCATCGAGGACGACACCCGGGGCACCTTCCACGTGCTGGCCCTGGTGGACGGCGAAAAGGTGAAGGTGGCCTCCAAGGCGGATCCTTCCAAGTGCTACATCATGAACAGCCTGGACGTGGTGGTCCTGCCCGCGGACTTGGGCGCCTACACGATAACGAACCTGGGGGTGGGCAGCGTCACCGTGCACAAGACCCTGCTCAAAGAGCTCCCGGAGGAAAAGGCATGATCATCCGTCACGCGCCCGAAGTCCTGTTCCCCAAAAACGCGCCGGCCCCCGTGAAATACGCCGCGGGGGAACTAAAGCGCTGCTTTTCCGTTATATTCAGTGAAGAGGTCCCCGCCGGAGGGGCTGTCCGCGTGGTCCTGGACCCCGAAGGCGCGGCGCTCCCCGCCCCGGACGGCTTCCGCCTTGAGATCGGGCCGGACGAGATCCGCCTCCTGGCGGGCACGCCCCGGGCCATCGTGTACGGCGCTTACGGGCTCCTGGAAAGGATGGGCTGCCGCTTCCTCACCGGGGACTGCGAGGTGCTGCCCCGGGGCCCCGTGGCTCTTGAGGAAGGCGCGTGGGACGATCTGCCCGC
>CACZOZ010000068.1:0-4313 GCA_902782865.1 uncultured Eubacteriales bacterium | reverse complement strand
GCGCAGAGGATCGCCGAGATGCACAGGGGCACCCTCACCGTCACCTACCCTCGGGAGGATCTGTTCGCCGTAACGGTGGAGCTGCCCATTAAATAGGCCGTGTATAAAGGCAGGGCCGGCGGAGCTTTTCGCTCCGCCGGCCCTTTTTTATCGGGTCCCGATCGATCATTCCCCCGCATCCTCCGCTCCCGCGGCGGGCGCGTTATCGATCTTCTCCACCACCGCGTTCATGCCGTAGCTGAGGCGGTCGGTGCTCTCGGGCCGGATCATGACCGAGTAGGACGCCTCGTCGGTCTCCTCATCGGCGGACGCGGCGGTGCGGGAGATCTTCTCGATCACGCCGTTCACGGTGTATTCCCCGTTATCCAGGTAGATGAAGGTGACCGCTACCGTATCCCCGGCCTTGAAATAAGCCAGATCCGCCTCCGTCACCAGGGCCTCCACCCGCATGTCCTCATCCGCGCAGAATTCCGCGGCGGCCTCGCCCGCGGCCAGGGTGCCGCCCTTTTTGAAGGATACCGAGGTGATCACCCCGTCCTTCGGCGCGGTGATCCTGTCAAGATCCGCGGTCTTCGCGGTGTAATCCCCGCTCAGGGTCTCGAACAGCACATCGCCCTTCTTCACGGCAGCGTTGTTCGCCGCGGTGTACTTCACCACGATCCCGCTGCCGGTATAGGCCGCGGGATCCTTCACGGCCACGGAACCGCGCCCCACGCGGCTCATGATCCCGTAGGAAGCGTCCCGGAACACATAGACGTTCTCGCCCGAGGAAAAGCCGCTCTCCGTGAGCTCGATGGTGTAGCTTGAGCCCGTCACGGCCGTGACCGTGCCCACGCCGGTATTGCTCACGGTGACCATGGACCTCAAGTAGACCGTCTCGCCCGGATGGATGATCCTGTTCTCCTCGTTGTCGTAGGCGTTCTTCGTGGAGGCGGAGACCGTATAGCGCACCGCCGGCTCCACATACGCCACCGCGCCGTACCGCCCGGAGATCATCTCCGCGCTGTCGCCCACGCTGCCGAAGAAACGGACCACGCCGTCCTCCTGCGCGTAGACCTTTTCGGTGTCGAGCACCGCCAGGGCATCCCCGGCGCTCACGTGATCCCCCGCGGATACCGCCGCTTCGGCGACCCGGCCGCCCAGGGGCGCCGTGATCGTCTCAGTGCAGATACTGACCACCGTGCCGTTCATCGTGACCACCTCCGCCGAGGCGCAGGCAAGGAGCAGCGCGGTCATCACCGCGGCCAGGATAAGGGAAACCAGCTTTTTCATAAGTCAACTCTCCTTTGCTCGTTTTTTATCATACCGCCCTCAGGGCGTCAATGGGATTGAGCCTGCTGGCCTTTCGCGCCGGCGCCCATCCGAAGATGATGCCCACCGCGGCGGAAAAGCTCACGCCCAGGGCGATGGCTCCCGTGGAGATCACGAAGGTCATGCCCATGGCCCGGCACAGGGCGAAGCTCAGCGACAGGCCCACGGCCGCGCCGATGATCCCGCCCATCAGGGACAGAAGGAAGGACTCGATCAGGAACTGGGCCTGGATCTGCCAGGGCAGCGCGCCCAGGGCTTTCTTGAGCCCGATCTCGGCGGTGCGCTCGGTCACGGTGGTGAGCATCATGTTCATGATGCCGATGCCGCCCACCACCAGCGCGATGGAAGCGATGCCCCCCAGAAGGGTGGAGATCATGGACAGCATCTCGTTCATCGTGTCCTCGATGCTGCTCAGGGTGGTGACGGTGTAGCAGTCCTCCTCATAGGAGAACATCCTGTCCAGGGTCTCCCCGATCACCTCGGAGGCGTTTTCGGAATCCGCGCCCTCCGTCAGATAGATGGTGAAACTGGTGACCACATTGGCGTTGTTCATCCTCAGGGCTGTGGTATAGGGGATCACGATATCCGCGCTGCCGTTGAGCATGCTGCTGAATATCTCGCCGCTGTCATCGGACAAAAGTCCCGCCACCAGGAAGGACACGCCGCCGATGGAGATGTGCTGCCCCACCGGGTCCACACCGAAGAAGAACTCGTCCACCATGTCCTGATCGATCAGGCACACATACGTCATGGAGCCCTCATCCGTGGGATGGATGGCCCGTCCGCGGGCGAGGGTGTCGGGATTGCGGTAAAAGTAATAGAAATTCTTCCCCGAGACCGTCACGTTCGCCTTGTATTTCCCGCCCCGGGACACCCTGGTCCTCAGGTTCACCGTGGGCGTGATCCCCTCCACCACATCCAGGGCCGCGAGCTCTTCCAGGTCCTGCGCGCTCAGGCCGGCTTTAAGATCGCTGCCCGTGACGCTCACGATGAGAGTGCCGGCGCCCATCCCCTTGAAGGAGGAGGACAGGGTGCCGGAGAAGCCGGACACCGTGGTGATGAGGGCGATGACCGCCGCCACACCGATCAGGATGCCCAGCACCGTCAGAAAGGAGCGGACCTTGTTGGCCCGGATATTGCTCAGGCTCATCCCGAAGCATTCCCCGAGCATGACGGCCGTTCCCCGGATCGCTTTAAGCATCCCGCCCGTCGCCCCCTTCCGAAAGCACGCCGTCCACGATGCGCACCACCCGGCGCGCGCGGGACGCCACGAGCATGTCATGGGTGATCATGATGATGGTGCGGCCCTCGCTGTTCAGTTCCTGGAACAGATCCATCACCTGCCGGCCGGTCTTCTGGTCCAGCGAGCCGGTGGGCTCGTCCGCCAGCAGGATGGAAGGATCACCCGCCAGGGCCCTGGCGATGGCCACGCGCTGCTGCTGGCCGCCGGAGAGCTGGTTGGGATAGTGCTCCGTCCTGTCCCCGAGCCCCACCCGTTCCAGCATATCAAGGGCCCGTTCCCGGCGCGCCTTCGGCCGCATCCCGGCATAGACCAGGGGAAGCTCCACGTTTTTGAGCGCGGTGAGGCGGGGCAGCAGCTGGGCGTTCTGGAAGATGAACCCGATCTCCTCCGACCGGATGGCCGCCAGCTCCGCCTCGCTCAGGTCCTCCGTTTCCCGGCCGTTGAGCACATACCGCCCCGAGGACGCCGTGTCCAGGCAGCCGATGATATTCATCAGCGTGGTCTTGCCGCTGCCGGAGGGCCCCAGGACGGACAGGTACTCCCCTCTTTGGATATCCAGGTCGATATCCTTGAGGACGTGCAGGTCTTCCCCGCCCATGGGATAATACTTGTTGACCTTTTCCATGTGGAAGAAACAGTCCCCGCTCATCACCTGTTTCCCCCGCTGCCATCCGTGTTCCTGTTCTGCCAGTTCCCGCCGGGGTTCCGGTTGGTTTGACCGCCGCCCGGCCTGGTGCCGGTGTTCATGATCCTCTGGCCGCCGAAGAGGGTGGACATCAGGCTGCCAAGGCCCGACGCGCCGGTGGTCTTCGCCACCGCGTACACGGTGTCGCCGGCGGAAACGCCCTCCCTGATCTCCACATAATTGCCGTTGCTCACGCCCGTCTCCACATAGGTCTCGGTCATGGCGCCGTCCTCGCCCGGGGTGTACACGAAGGCCCGGTTCCTGCCGTCGAAGCTCAGGGCGTCCTCCTTGAGGATCACCACATCCGCCGCCTCTTCCCGGGTGATCGTCACCGTCACCTGCATGCCGGGATACACGTCCCCCTCCGTGTCCACGTACGCCGTCGCCGTGTAATAGGCGACCGATCCGGTGGAGGAGGACACGTAGTTGATGTCGTCGATGGAGGAGAGGAAAGTCTTTTCCGAAGCGGTGGTGGTCACCGTCACCTGATCGCCCGCGCGCACATGGGCGATATCGTACTCGTCCACGCGGAAGCTCACTTTCATATGGTCGAAATCCACCACCTGGATCAGGGTGTCCCCCGAAGCCACCTTGTCGCCCGCGGCCACCGGCAGCTGGTTGACCCGTCCGTCGAATTCCGCCTCGATGACCGTGCCGTTATTGAGGCGCATCAGTTTGTCCCCTTCTTTGACCTCCGCCGCCTTCGCAACGTACACCGCCCTGACGGTCGTGGAGGAAGGAGCCGTATAGGTCACATTGTCGATCGCCTGCAGCGAACCGGAAAAGGACAGGGAGTTGGCGATCGTGCCCACGGACGCCGTGTAGCTCTGATAGGTCACGGTGTATTCTTCCTTCAGCCTCAGCCAGGTCATATATCCGGCCCCGGCGGCGATCACCAGGATCACGATCACCGTGATCCAGCGCCTGAGGGTCTTTTTCTTCCGCCCGCGCTTTTTGGTCCCGCCGGCGGAAGGCGCGCCCGCGTCGATCGTATCGTTCCGTTTTTTCATCATGGTCCCCTTTCCGCCGGGGCACATGCCCCGTCACGGTCATGATACCCCGGTTTCCTTACAG
>CACZOZ010000067.1:0-6206 GCA_902782865.1 uncultured Eubacteriales bacterium | reverse complement strand
TCTTTCCGGAGTTATGTGGAAAGCAACCTGCAGGTCCTTACCCAGCACGATCATCGATCAAACTGAGCCATACAAAAACAGGCCCCGGTCCACGGAGCCTGTTTTCAATAAGAAACGATCCGGACGATCCCTGTACTCTACAGCGCGATGATCAGATCCCTGCGGATGACAGCGAACACCCTGTCCCCTTCGGCAAAACCCATTTTGCTCTCCAGCACCACGTCGGCGTTGATGGTGAGCCCGTCCAGCTGAACGCCGAAGCGCACCAGATGCCCGTGGGAGATGTGGTTCACGATGACGCCTTCCGCCACAAGGAGGCCCTCTTCGGGCTTCACGGGCTCCTTGGAGAGGAGCACGATCTCCGGCCGGACGGCCACGTCCGTCCCCTTGACGTCGCACTTGAAAGCGCGGTTGAAGTCCGCCGCGGAGGGCAGATTGTAGTTGCCGATAAAGGTGGCGGCGAATTTCGTGGCCGGGTGGGTGTAGATCTCCTCCGGGGTGCCGGACTGCTCGATCCGGCCCTCGTGGAACAGATGGATCATGTCGCTCATCACCATGGCCTCGTCCTGGTCATGGGTGACGAAAATGGTGGTGATGCCCAGCTGCTGCTGGATGCGTCGGATCTCGATCTGCAGGTTTTTGCGCAGCAGAGCGTCGATGGCGCTCAGGGGCTCGTCCAATAAGAGCACCTTGGGCGCGGTGACCATGGCGCGGGCCAGGGCCACGCGCTGCTGCTGACCGCCGGAGAGCTGGGCCGGGTACTGGCTGATCTTTTCGGACAGGCCCACGATGTCCAGCATCTCCGTGACCGCCTTGCGGATCTCGGGCTTGGGCATCTTTTTGAGCTTCAGGCCATAAGCCACGTTGTCGTACACGCTCATGTTGGGGAACAGGGAGTACTGCTGGAACACCATGCCGATGCCGCGGCGGCGGGGGATCACGTCCGTGATCTCCTGGCCGTCCAGATAGATATGCCCGTCCGTCACCTGCTCCAGGCCCGCCAGGCAGCGCAGCAGCGTGGATTTGCCGCAGCCGGAGGGGCCCAGGAGGGTCACCAGCTGGCCCTTTTCCACATCCAGGTCGATATCCTTGAGCACGTGGTTCGTGCCGAATTTCTTGTTGATCTTCTCAAACCGGATATATGCCATGATCTATTCTCCCCCGTTTCTGATTTTTTCGAGCGTCGACCTGTTCTGCAGCGTCAGCACCACGGCGGTGATGATGAAGGTGATCATCATGATGACCGCGAACACGGCGGAAGATTCCGTACTGGACCGCTTCATGGCCTGGTAGAGGTACTTCTGCATATTGTTCACGTTGGAGCTGGACAGGTTGCGGATGATCACGTAATCCCCGAACAGCAGCCCCACCGCCAGCAGGCTGGACACCGTGATGCCCGTGAGGATATTGGGCACGATCACCTTGAAAAAGGCTTTGAGCTTGCTCTCCCCCAGCATCTCGGCCGCTTCCAGGAGCATGTTCATATTGACGGCGCGCATGCCGTTGCGGATGCCGTTGTAGATATGGGGCAGGATGATGATGCAGTAAGCGCCGATGAGCATCACCATGCGCCCGCTCAGGAAGGAGGAGCCCCGGGCGTACAGGATCAGGATGGACACCGAGAGGATCACGCCCTGGATGGTGTAGGGGATCATGCACAGGATCTGGACGTATTTTTCCAGCCGTGGGAAATAGACCGTGACCACGAACAGCGCCAGGAGCACCACGATGATGGTGATGACGATGGGGATCACGCACACCAGCACCGTCTGATACATGCTGGTGAGAAAGGCCGTGTCGGAAAAGATCTTCTGATAGTTGGCCAAAGTAAAGCCGCGGGGGATGATCCCCGTCCAGTCCTCGAACAGGGAATAGATGATGGTGGCGGCCAGCGGGATCAGAAGCCAGATGATCACGATGGTCATCACGATGTTCGCCGAGATCTTCGTGCCTTTTCTCATGCCCCTCACCTCGCTTCCCATTTGGTGGTCTTTTTGGTGATGAAGTTATTGATGAGGATCACGATGCACATGATCAGCATCATCACCACCGAGAGGGCCGCGCCCAGCTTGGGCTTGGTGCGGATATCGCCCACGAAGGAGGCGGAGATATTGATGGGCAGCAGGGAGAAATTGTTCATCAGCAGGGCGTAGGCCGTGGCGTAGGCGCACAGGGCGTTGGCGAACAGCACGCTGAGGGTGGAAAAAAGGCTGGGCAGCAGTACGGGGATGCCCACGTACCCCCAGAAATGCGCGCTGGTGCCGCCCAGGAGCATATTGGCCTCGTTCCACTCCTTGCGGATACCGTTGAACGCCGGGATCAGGAGCAGAGTGGACAGGGGGATCTGGAAATAAACGTACATCAGCGTCAGGCCGTTTGACGTGTACAGGTCGAAATCCTGGATAAAGCCGATGCCGTACACGTTGGCGATCTGCTTGACCACGCCGGCGCTGCCCAGCACGATCATGTAAGCGAAGGCCAGCGGGACGCCGGCGAAATTGGAGGTCATGTTCAGCACGGTCAGGAACACGTTGCGGAACCGGCCCCGGGAATTATAAGCAGCCCTGGCACCGAGGAACGCGATCACGATGCCGATGACTGTGGATATCGTGGTGATCTTGAGGCTGTTCTCGATGGCCCTCTGATAGCTGAGGGTGGTAAAGATCTTTTGATAATTTTCCAGCGAGAACCGGACGCTGGCGTCCTTGTCCAGGCCGAAGCTGTCCACGATCAGCATGATCAGCGGAAGCAGCTCGTACAGGAACACCAGCAGCAGGAAAGGAAGCAGGGCCAGGAGATAAACATACCGGGAATTTCGGCTGGTCAGGCCGTGTTTCTTGTGCTCCATACAGGCTCACCCCATCTTAAAAAGCGGGGGGCGCACTTCAAGCGTACGCCCCCGCAGGGAATCAGATATCCGGGATCACAGCAGCGGGATGATGTTCTCGGCCCACCATTCGGAGATCTCGGCGCAGGTGGCGGCATAGTGCTCCGCGTCGGAGATGCCCACGGCATTGGCGTAGGTGGCGGGATCGAAGGTCGCGTCGATGATCTCCTGGGGGATCGTCACGTCGGTACGGGTGGGCACAGCGCCGGACTTGGCCAGGTTGATCTGGCCGGCGTCGGAGAAGATGTACTCACGGGCCAGAGCCGCGGCGAAGGGGGTGTCGGAGTTCTTGCTGATGACGCTGGCATAGCCCACCAGGATGGCGCCGTCGGTGGGGATGCCGCAGGTGATGTTGTAGTTGGGGGTGCTGTCGCGATAGGTGAGCACGTTGTAGCTCCAGGACACGCCGCACTCCACTTCACCGGCCTGGATACGGGCCAGGAGGATGTCGCCGGAGTCGATCCGGCCGGCCTTGGCCATCTCGGTCCAGAAATCGTAAGCGGGCTGCAGGTTGTCCAGATCGCCGCCGAAGGCATAGGCCGTGGCCACGACCACGCCCTGGCCGGTGGCGCCGCCGACCACGTCGCCGATGGTCAGCTTGTAGCTGCCCTTACGGACATCTTCCCAGCTGGTGGGCATCTCTTCCTGGCACAGGTCGTTGTTGAAGATGAAGCTGGTGCAGCCGGTGTAGGCGATCATCCACTTGCCTTCCGCGTCCTTGGCCCAATCCGGCACGCTGTCCCAGTAGCTGGTCTTGTAGCTCTGCACCAGGTCCTCGTCCAGGGCCACCTTGGTGAAGGCCAGGCCGATGTCGCCGATGTCACGGGTGGAGTCGTTCTTGAACATGTTCAGCTCTTCGGCGCTGGACATGTCGTCGTCGGTGTGCTCGATGCCGTATTCCTCGGTGAGGCCCTTCCAGCTGTCGCCCCAGTTGGCCCAGCTGTCCGGCATGCCGACGGATTCCACATGGCCCTCTTCCTTGGCCTTGGCGATGATCTCATCCAGCGTGTAGCTGTTCAGATCCTCCGCCAGGGCGGTGAAGGCGCTCAGCAGCATGGCGAGAGCGAGAAACACGGATAGAAGTTTCTTCATGGTGGTACCTCCTGTAAAAAAATATGTTTGTGGTCCCGTTCGCAGCGGGATTTAGCTGCCTGAATTATACATGAGCGGAAAATGGATGTCAACATTTAACTGCGTCGGAGCGCGTTTGTCAAAAAAGTCCGCTTTGTTCCGGAGGCCGGATCGTGTATAATGGACCCGTCCAGGGTTTTTCGTCACGGAAGGAGACAAAGCGATGAGGAACAGGGAGGATATCCTGAGGGACGCCGAAACGATCTATGATTTCATGGCCGAAACGGATCAGACGCCGGTGAGGGCGGACATCATCCTGGCCGCCGGGAGCCACGACCTGAGGGTGCCCGAGCACGCGGCGAAACTGTATCTTGAGGGCACGGCGCCGCTGATCGTGTGCACGGGCGGCCTTGGGAAGATCACCGACGGGCTGTGGTCCACGCCCGAGGGGGACGTGTTCGCCGCGCGCTGTACCGCCCTGGGCGTGCCGAAGGATGCCGTCATCGTGGAAAGGCACGCGACGAACACCGGGGAGAACTTCTCCCTGAGCCGAAAACTGCTCAGCGGCATGGGCATTTTCCCCCGGACGGGCGTCATCGTGTGCAAGCCCTACATGGCCGCCCGGGCCGGAGCCGCGGCCGCGGCGCAGTGGCCGGAAGTGGAATGGACCTGCCGCGTGCCCCCGATCCCCCTTCGTGAGTACTGCCCGAACGGAGAGGAGCTCGACCGGGAGATCGAATTGATGACGGGCGACCTGCAGCGCCTGAGAGTCTACGCCGAAAAAGGCTGGCAGGCCCCCGTGGCCGTCCCGGAGACGGTGTGGGAGGCGTATGAAAGGCTCGCCGGGGACGGATTCGACCGGTACGTCATCCGCTGAAAGAGCGCGTGAAAGCGTCCCTATATAATAATGAAGCGAAAAACGCTCCCGTTTCCTAAATTTTAACAGTGACGGGAGCGGTTTTTGTGTTACAATGGGCTCTGTAACGGGCAAATGAACGAAACGGAGCGGGATAATGAGATTTCTGTTCAATTATATCAGACGGTTCAAGTGGCTGATCATGAGGGGCATGGGGATCAAGCTCAGCGCCACCATCGTGGAGCTGATGATCCCCTACGTGATGGAGCACCTTCTGGATGACGTGGTGCCGACGAAGCAGATCAGCAGCGTGCTGATCTGGGGGTTCGTCATGATCCTCCTGGCATGCTGCGTGCGCTTTCTCAACGTAACGGCCAACCGCACCGCCATCCGGGCGGCCAAGGAGAACATCCTTTTGATCCGGCGGGACCTGTTCCACACCGCCCTCAACCTCTCCGGCGGACAGATGGACAGGATCGGCCTCAACTCCCTCATATCCCGCATGACGTCGGATACCTATAACGTGCAGAGCTTCATCCAGTCCATGCAGACCCTGGGCATCCGGGCCCCCATCATGCTGCTGGGCGGCATCGCCATCACATTGACCATGGACACGGGCCTGGCGCTCATCCTGTGCGTGATGGCGCCCGTGATGATCGCGCTGGTGGTGTTCATCTCCTCCAAAGGCATCCCCCTTTACGACAAAGTGCAAAAAGGCATGGACGACATCGTGCGCGTGATGCGGGAGAACATCACGGGCATCCGCGTGGTCAAGGCCCTGAGCCGGGAGCCCCACGAGATCGAACGGTTTTCCGCCGCCAACGAGAACACGGCGCGCCGGGACATCCGGGCCAGCATCACCATGGCCCTGCCCGGGCCGGTGGTGACGCTGTTCCTCAACGTGGGCCTGACGCTGGTGGTGATCATCGGCGCCCGCCGGGTCAACGCGGGGGTGACCCAGCCCGGCGTGATCCTGGCCTTCCTGACCTATTTCAACATGATCCTGATGGGCGTCATGGGCCTCAACCGGGTGTTCATGCTCCTGAGCAAGGCCAACGCCTCCGCCGCCAGGATCGCCGAAGTGTGCCAGATGCCGGACGACCTGAAGCGGATCGACCCGCGGGACGCCGCTTCGACGGACCGGGAGGGCTTCATCGTCTTCGATCATGTGTCCTTCAGCTACGGCGGGGACTCCACCGGCGGCAGCCGCGCGGCCTTCGCCGGATCCACCCGCCAGAAATGCCTGAAGGATATCGACTTCACCGTCAGAAAGGGCGGCTCCCTGGGGATCATCGGCGCCACCGGCAGCGGGAAGACCACGATCATCAACCTGCTGATGCGTTTTTACGACGCGGACGAGGGGCATGTGTTCGTGGACGGGAAGGACGTGCG
>CACZOZ010000066.1:0-19269 GCA_902782865.1 uncultured Eubacteriales bacterium | reverse complement strand
CGCTCTTTCTCCCAACTGCGCGGGGCTGGTCATGGATATGCTCCGGTGCGCGAAGGAGCTGGGGCTCACGGTGTCCTTTGACGGCAATTTCCGCTCCACTCTGTGGACTTGGGAGGAGGCCAGGGACTTCTGCACCGAATGTCTGCCCTATGTGGACGTGCTCATGGGGATCGAGCCCTATCACCTGTGGAAGGACGAAAATGACCATTCCAAGGGCGACTGGAAGGATGGCGTGCCTCTCCAGCCGGCCTATGAGCAGCAGGATGAGGTCTTCCAGCACTTTATCGAGCGCTGGCCCAACCTGAAATGCATCGCCCGCCATGTGCGCTATGTGCACTCCGGCTCGGAGAACAGCCTGAAGGCCTTCATGTGGTACGAGGGGCACACCTTCGAGAGCAAGACTTTCACCTTCACGATCCTGGACCGGGTCGGCGGCGGGGATGCCTTCGCCAGCGGCCTGATATACGCCATGATCCACGATTACCGGCCCATGGATATGCTGAATTTCGCCGTGGCTTCCTCGGTGATCAAGCACACGATCCACGGCGACGCCAATATCACCGATGACGCCGGGACCATCCGCAACCTGATGAACATGAACTACGATATCAGGAGGTAGACGATAGGGAAGACCGAAAGGTCCCGGACGCCGTGAGGACCGCGTGCTCCGGGACGATCCCCGGGCTCGTATGAAGCTGCTGCCCGTCCGGGCCGTCCCTGTCATCATCGGCGGCCGCCCTCCTTCACACAAAAAAACAGACTGTCACTGTCAGGCCAAAGACCGGAACAGGTGACAGTCTGTTTATTGATCGGTATACCCGTGGTCCGCGCGGATCAGAACAGCCGCCTCAGACGCTCGAAATAATCGACCTTTCGGGGCCGCAGGATCCTGAGCTTTTTGTCCGGGGACTTCAGGATATCGACGGAGCCTTTCCCGGAGAGGGGAACGGTCTCGGAATCCGCGCCGAGGACGGCGCCGGAAAAATCGTCCGACACAAAGGAGATCCGGGTGCTGTCCGACATGACGAAGGGCGCGCCGAGGGAACGGGAACGGCTGTGATGGATGCCGGCGATCTCCGTCATCTCGAAGGCGTGCAGGCCCTTTTGGAGCACCGCTCCGCCCAGAGATCGATTGTAGGCGGTGCTGCCCAGCTGGCTGGAAATGCACAGCCCGGAGCCGCGGTATTCCTCGAACATCTCATCGTTGACCATCACGGTGATGTCCTGCGTACGCAGGGGGTTCTCCACACGGATCTCGTTGACGGCGCACCAGGTATCCTGTCCGACGCGGGCTTCCATGATGGGGTATTCCTCCGCGGTGAGCCGGCCGCCGATGATATCGGCCGCGAAAACGTCCAGGTCGCTGTCCCGGTAGTCCATGAAAAAGCCCAGGGTGCCGGAGTGGATGCCGATGAATACCAGGTCTTTGAGCTGCGCCATGTACCGGTGGACGGCCCTTAAAAACGTGCCGTCACCGCCGACCACGATGACGCAGTCCGGCTTTTCGCTGTTTTCTTTCAGCCCCGCCCGGGAGAGCAGGATTTTGAGTTCACGCGCCGTTTTTCCGGAATCGGGATCCGGACGGGTCATGACCGCGTAGTCATGGATGGGATCAATGATGCCTGGTGTCGTCATGATATCTGTCTCCTTGAGATGCCGGGGGAACGGATTCTGTTCGGGCAGCGGTGAAGATCAGCTATCAGTATACCCCTCTTTGGCCCGCGGAGCAATATCAATGGAAGGAAAAGCCTTCAAAAAAACATTGAAAATTTTTTTGTCAAAATGACAAAAAATACTTGACAAGCTTCAAAAAGCCATATATATTATATATGGTCAGTTTGACCAAAAAGGAGTGAGAAAGCCAATGCACACGCTGCTCAGCCCGGATCGGGTCTATGTCACGGTTGACATCCTGATCCTCACGGTCCGCTCCGGCCGGCTCTGCCTGGCGCTTTCCCGCCGGGCGGAGGAGCCCTACCGGGGCATGTGGGCCCTTCCGGGCAGGTTCGTGGGCCTGACGGAATCCGCCGAGACGACTGTCAGGCATTTGATGGATGAGATGCTCCCCATCGACCGGGTGTTCATGGAGCAGCTCTACACCTTCACCGACGTGAACCGGGATCCCCGGGGACGGGTGATCTCCGCCGCGTATCTGGTGATCGTGCCCTGGAAGCGGCTCGAGGGCATCCTGACCGGGAGCAGGCTCCGGCTCTTTGAGGCGGGGCGGCGGGACGGGAAGACCCTCCTGACCGGTGAGGGCGTCTCCCTGACCGGCGGGGATCTGGCGTTCGACCACGGCAGGATCATCGAGAGCGGCATCAACCGCCTGCAGGGCAAGATCGATTACACCGATATCGGGTTCCGGTTCCTCAACGATCCGGGGGCTTTTTCCCTGGGGGAGCTCCAGACGGTGTTCGAGGCAGTGCTCGCCAGGCCCATGGACTCGAGCAATTTCAGGCGGTTCATCAGGACACGGTATCTGGATACCGGGAAAGTGATCCCCATCGATGGAGGCGAAAAGCCCAGGCGCGGGCGTCCGGCATCACTTTACGCTCTGACGGAATGACAAGGAGGGACAGATCATGAAGGAAAAGAAGTTTCTGATCGTCGTGGACATGCAGAAAGATTTCATCGACGGTTCCCTGGGGACCAAAGAGGCCCGGGCCATCGTGCCTGCGGCGGCCGCGCGCATCAGGGCCTGCCGGGAGGACGGCTGGGAGGTCATCGCCACTCTGGACACCCACGGGGAGGGTTATCTCAGTTCCTCCGAAGGCAGGAAACTGCCCGTGGTCCACTGTGTGAAAGGCACTCCCGGATGGGAACTCGACCCGGCTGTGAAGGACGCGCTGGGGGACAGCGTGACTCTGGAAAAGCCCACCTTCGGTTCCGTGGAGCTGCCCGGGATCATCGCCGGCAAAGTATCGGAAGGAGACCGGGTAGTCATCTCGCTCCTGGGGCTGTGCACCGACATCTGCGTGGTGTCCAACGCTCTCCTGCTCAAGGCGAATTTCCCGGAGGCTGAGATCTCCGTGGCGGCGGACCTGTGTGCCGGCGTCACGCCCGAAAAGCACCTGGCGGCGCTTGAGACCATGCGCAGCTGCCAGATCGATATCATTTGATTCAGGGAGGATGGTTTTATGAGTACCTATCAGTTTGACGCCGCCGCCGTAAGGGACAGTCTTGTGGAAGAGATCAGGCGCGTTGCCCGGGAACAGGGCTTTTCAAAGGTGGTGCTTGGCATTTCCGGCGGCAAGGACTCCACCGTGACCGCGGCCCTGTGCGCCAGGGCCCTGGGAAGAGAGAATGTTTACGGGGTCATGCTGCCGGACGGTGTGCAGAAGGATATTTCCGACAGCCGCCGCGTGTGCGAGTCTCTCGGGATCAACCGGCGCGTGATCAATATCGGTGAAATGCACGAGGCGCTCCGGCAGGTGACGGACCAGACGGGGCCGGCGGCCGGAGAAGGTGAGTTTTCCGTGCCTCCGAGCCGCCTGAGCGACATCAATGTGGGCCCCCGGCTGAGGATGACGGTGCTGCGCTATATCGCCCAGGCCATCGGCGGGCGCCTGGCGGGCACGGGCAACCTGAGCGAGATCACCGTGGGCTACTGCACCAAGGACGGGGACACCTCCTGCGATTTCGCCGTGCTGGGGAAACTGACCAGCGTGGAAGTGGTCCGGGTGGGCCTGACCATGCCGGAACTGCCCCGGGATCTGGTGGAAAAAACGCCCGCCGACGGCCTGAGCGGCCGGAGCGATGAGGAGAACCTGGGCGTCAGTTACCGGGACATCCATCAGTATATCCGCCTGGGCACCTGCGGCGATGAGGCGGTGGACGAAAAGATCCGTCAAAAGGAAGCGGCGAACATGCACAAACGCCGCATGCCCGTGACGCTGGATCCCTTCGGAAAGGAGCGCTGACATGGTCTTCAGGGAGCTGGCTTTCTTCGGCGCCTTCAATCCGCCCACGGCGGCGCATCTGGACCTGGCGCTCTTTGCCATGGAGCGTACCGGCGCTCGGCGGGTGCTGTTCGTGCCCTCGGGCGAAAGGTATATCCTCAATGATCAGGGCAAGGATCTGGCCTACGGCAACTCTGAGCGGGTCGCCATGCTCCGGGCTGCCGCGGAAAAAAGGCCCTGGATGACGGTGATCGACTGGGAAACGCGTCAGGATACGCAGCCAAGGACGTATACCACATTGTGTCACCTCCGGGATGAGGGCTGTCAGCCGGCGCTCCTGATCGGCTCGGACAAACTGGCGGAAATGGAGCGCGCCTGGAGATATGTGCCCGAGATCGCGCGGGAATTCGGTATCGTGTGCCTCACTCGGGGAGCGGATGAGTGTGATGCCATGATCGCCGGCAGTCCCTTCCTGTCCGCTCTCCGGGACGATATCCTGGTGATCGAAACACCGGAGGCCACAAGGTTCGTTTCCTCCACCCGGGCCCGGCAGTGTGTCGCGGCGATCCGGGCGCTTCGGAAGGAACTTGATGCTCTGGTGCCCGGTGAGATCCAGCCGTATCTGTGGGGCGAAGGAAGGTGACGGGGATGAGGACGGAGACCGAAAGGCTGATCTTAAGGGAGTTTTCCCCGGAGGATTTTGAGGACGTGCACGCCTATTCCTCCGATTACGAGACAGTCAGGCACATGATGTTCGGGCCCAACACGCCGGAGCAGACCAGAGCCTACCTGGAAAAGCAGTGCGTGGAGGAGCGCCTGGCCCAGCCGCGGATGCACTACAACCTGGCCATCCAGGTCAGGAAAACGGGACGCGTGATCGGCGGGATCTCCTTTCACATGAACTGGCGGCGGGATGACGCGATCCTGGGCGCCGTGCTCAACAGGCTCGACAGCGGGCACGGGTATATGACCGAGGCCATGAAAGGCGTCATGCGGCTGGTCTTTGAGGAACTGAAGCTCCACCGTCTCCACGCGGTGTGCGACGTGGACAACCCGGCCATCATCCGGGTGCTGGAAAAATGCGGCTTCCGCTGCGAGGGCAGGATGATCAAAAGGGGAAAGGCCCGCCCCGAAGCGAAGGAAGAATACTTCGATCAGTACGGCTACGCCATGCTCCGGGAGGAGTACGAGGCGGCCGAAAAATAAGAGGGAGGCAGTTATGAAACTCGAGCCCATCGTCAATTCCCTTCTGGATACGGATCTGTACAAGTTCAACATGGACCAGGTGATCTTTCACAAGCATACGGATCTGAGCGGTGAATACTACTTCCGCTGCCGCAATGAAGGCATCCGTTTCACTCCGGAAATGCTGGAGGAGATCAACAGCCAGATCGATCACCTCTGCGGTCTCTCCTTCAGAAAGGAGGAACTGGACTATCTCCGTTCCATCCGGTTCATCAAGAGCGACTATGTGGAGTTCCTCCGGCTCTGGCGGCCCATCAGGGATTATGTGGAGACTGGCCTGAGCGATGAGGGCGAGCTGAGCATCGTGGTGCGCGGGCCCCTGTTCTCGGCCATGCAGTTCGAGATCTATCTGCTGGAGATCGTCAACGAGGTCTATTTCCGCCTGAGCTACGACTATGACACCCTGCTTTCCTCCGCCCGGGAGAAGCTCGACAGGAAGATCGCCGATTTCAACAGCGGGAAGTACACCTTCCAATTCGCCGAGTTCGGCGGCCGCCGCCGCTTGTCCCGGGAATGGGAGGATGAGGTGGTGCGCCGCCTGTGCACCGAGACGAAGAACTGCGTGGGCACTTCCAACGTGTACCTGGCCATGAAGTACGACCTGACGCCCATCGGCACCTATGCCCACGAGTTCGTCCAGATGTATCAGGGCATCGATCAGATCCCCCTGGCTTATACCAATCATTACGCCCTTGAGGACTGGTATGACGAGTACCGGGGCGATAACGGCACGGCGCTGACGGATACCGTGACCACGGATCTGTTCCTCCTGGACTTCAACCGGGCCATGGTCAACAACTTCACCGGCGTGCGTCACGACAGCGGCGATCCCTACGAATGGGGCGACAAGATGATCGAGCACTATCGGAAATACGGCGCCGATCCCATGACCAAGCTGCTCCTGTTCAGCGACAGCCTGGATTTCGACCGGGCACAGGCCCTGTACGACTACTTCAGGGGCCGCGCCATGGTATCCTTCGGCATCGGCACTTTCTGCTCCAACGACACCTGCGAGAAGGCGCTGAACATCGTCATCAAGCTCCAGAGCGTCAACGGCAGGGCCGTGGCCAAGCTGTCCGACGCTCCCGGGAAGGCGATGTGCCGGGATCCGCAGTACCTGGAGTACCTCAAGCGCTCGGTGGCCTTCCGGCTGGACAGGGAAAAATAAGGGCCGGAGCGGGCCGGGACCGCGCGTGCGATCGGGCGGCAGGGTGTCTGAACGGTAAGTGGAGCTTTCAAAAGGATATCGGGACTGCTTTCGCGACAGCGCCTTTTCAGGCGCGGAAAGGAAGGACGGAGCATGAGCGTGTTTGAAGGTATCTGCGGCAAGGTGGCGCCCGGCATGTGCCGGCTGAGCATGAACGGCTGTATCGCCGTCAAGACCCGCTCGGGTTACCGCGCGTACGACGCGGAGCGGAAAAGACTGACCAACTGCGACAGTTTCGTCCTGGATGTGGGGGAGGACTTCTTCTTCGTGATGCCCACCAATCACGTCCGGCCGGGGGACATCATCCTGGCGGGCGGTACGCCCCGGTGCGTGATCGGTGAGGGCGACGGTACTATCAGCGCCATCAATTTCGAGGACGCCACGGTGGAGACGCTCCTGCCGGAACACCACATGTTCATGGGGAACACCTATCTGTACGGCAGGATCGTGTCCCTGTTCGGGAAGGCAGGCGTCAAAGGCCGGAAGGGCGCGGGGAAGATGATGAAGTACATGATGCTTTCCGGCATGCTCAAAGGGAAGGAGGGGACCCGGGATCTCCTGCCGCTGATGCTGATGGGCGGGAAGCAGGACGTGTTCGACGATCTGTTCGATACGGAGGATGAGGACACCGCCGACGATGAAAAGGAGGACTGACCATGGGGTACGGCAATTGGACCAGGGAGAGCTTTGTCAACTACAGCGCGTCCAAAGGACGGGCCGTGACATCGGACGGGAACCTGGACAGGGACCTGACCGAACAGCAGCTGTTCACCCAGAGACGGCTGCACCCGATGCTCGATCCGAAGAACGTGGTCCGGGAGTGCCGGGACAGTGAGGACCATCCTGCGACCGTGCCGGTGATCCTGGCCCTGGACGTGACGGGCAGCATGGGCGCCGCCTCGGCGGAGGTGGCCAAGAAGATGAACCAGGTCATGCTCGCTCTCTACGACCGGATCAAGGACGTGGAGTTCCTGGTCATGGGCATCGGGGACCTGAGCTACGACCGGGCGCCGATCCAGATGTCCCAGTTCGAATCGGATATCCGCATCGCCGAGCAGCTGGACATGGTGTATCTGGAACACGGCGGCGGTGGGAACGCCTTCGAGTCCTACACGGCGGCCTGGTATATGGGTCTGCATCACACGGATCTGGACGCCTGGAAGCGGGGAAGGAAGGGCCTGATCATCACCATGGGCGATGAGCCCCTGAACCCGTACCTGCCGGCAAAGCCGCTGGCGGCCGCGGTGGGTGACGGTCTGCAGGCCGACGTGGAGACCCGGGCCCTGTATTCGGAGGCCGCGCGGAAGTTCGATATCTGCCATATGCATGTGCTCCATGGCCAGGGGAACCGGTACTTCGATCAGGTCAGGAACAGTTTCGGGAAACTTTTGCCGGCGGGCCGCCTGATCAGCGTGGATGTGGAGGGGATCTCAGACGCCCTGATCCGGGTGATCGAAGAGCACGCGAAAAAGCCCGGCGATGTCCGGCACGACGAAGTGACGTTGGGCGACAGGGCAAACAAAGGTTTCTGGCATCTGTTCTCCTGGTGAGGAGGGACGCGCGCCGGGAGGGATGATCCTCCCGGCGCTTTTTCATCGGGGATCGGAAAGGAGGCGGTCTGATGCGTCGGGCTGTGATCGTGATCGGCTGCAGCTACGGGGACGAAGGCAAGGGCCTCGCGTCTTACTGGGCGGCGGCCGAAATGGGGGCGCCCTGCCTCAACGTGATGATCAACGGAGGTGCCCAGCGGGGCCATACTGTGGATCTGAAGGACGGCAGGCGGCACGTGTTCCACCATTTCGGCTCCGGCAGTTTATCGGGCGCGGACACATGCGCGGATACGGACTATATCGTCAATCCGGCGGTGTTCGTCCGGGAGGCGGCGGATCTTGAAGATACGTTCGGTTTTGTGCCGAAGGAATATGTGTCGCGAGCCTGCCGGGTGTCCACCCCTTACGACATGATGGCGGGGCAGATCATCGAGGAGTTCAGGGGGGCAAAACGCCACGGTTCCTGCGGCCTGGGCATCCAGGAGACGAGGCTGAGGTACCTGAATACGGACTGGGCTCTGCCCTACGGCGCTCTGGAGACGATGGGGGAGGGGGATTTCAGGCGGTACTGCCGCAGGATCGCTTTCGAGTACCTGCCCTCGCGCCTGATGGGATTTGGGATGAGCGCGGACGAAAAATGGCAGGTGGCCCTGCGGGATGAGGGGCTGATCGCATCCGCGTACAGGGATCTTGACGCCATGCGGCGCGCGGTCACGGGATACGACAGATGGGAGGATCTGGCCGCGGGCTATCCGGGGCTGGTGTTCGAGGCCGGTCAGGGTCTGGCCCTGGACGCGCTGAATGAAAAGGATTTCCCTTATCTGACCCCCAGCCGCACCACGTCCCTGGTCAGCGCGCGGCGGATCGCCGCTCTGCCGGGCCCGACAGATACGCAGATCCTGTATGTGACCCGTTCCTACCTGACGCGGCACGGGGCCGGCCCCCTGCCGGGGGAGTGCCCGAAAGATCTGATCGGGCCCGGGATCGAGGACAGGACCAATGTGCCCAACCCCCATCAGCAGGTGCTGCGCTACGCGCCGTTCGATCCTGCGGCGGTGGCGGAGCGGGTGACTTCTGATCTGAGTGAGACCCGGAAAGCGCTGCCGGACGCCGCCTCGGCGGTACTGGTGACCCACCTTAATGAGACCGGCGGCGGCCTGAGCGGGGGCGCGGATCTCAAGGCTTTCTCGTCCCTTTTCGACCGGGCATACTGCTCCTGTGACCCCTTCGATGTTAAGGAGAGCCAAACAGGCGTTTGACAAGATATCCGGTGAGCCTTCCGTCCGTTCCGGGCGGGGGGCTCACATGGCTTTTTGTCACTTCATCATTGACGGAAAGGCCGATTTGGTGTACCTTATCCATGATGGATCAAAAAAACGGGATGGGGGCGTCCGGCATGCTTATCCCGTTGGCCGGCCATCCGTTTTAAGATGCCGTCAGCCGGAGAGAGCTCGTGTCTGGGGGCGCCGGCATCGCCGGTCTCATATCCACCGAGGAGGTCTTGTATGAGCGAAGGTTTCTCTCCCAAAGCGAAGAAGAAATTCCTTTTGGCTGCCGTCTTGCTCGCGGTGTTCGTCATCCTCACCGTCCTTTTGTATACGGCTGACCGCCAGCCCTATACCACCCTGGTGACGCCGTACGCCAAAGGGGCAGAGGCCCAGACAGCCACCATCGGCCTGGCGGGCCTCAACCTGAAGATGTCCGAGTGGCTGGGGTTCAGGAACGGCTTCTATGAGGTAACGGAGGTCCTGGGGTATGTGGAGATCGCCGTGGCGGTGTTCATTTTCCTGCTGGCGGTCTGGCAGCTGGTCACGAGGAAGTCGATCCGCAGGATAGACCGGGAAGTCATCGCCATGATGGTCCCGTACGCGCTGATCGTGATCTTTTACGTGCTCTTTGAGCGCATCAGCCCCAATTTCCGGCCGGTGCTGCTGGAGGAGGGGCTGGAGATGTCCTTCCCGTCCACTCACACGGTGCTGGGCGTGGGCGTCATGGTCACGGCGGAGGCCTTCTTCGCCAGGCATTTCAGGGATAACACCTTCCTGGGCAAATGGATGCCCTGGATCTGCCGGATCATCTCGGTCACGACGGTGTTCTGCCGTGCGATGTCGGGCGTGCACTGGGTTACGGATATCCTGGGCGGTCTCCTTCTGGCCTTTGCCATCGCCTTCGTGTATGACGGGCTCATCGAGGAGGAGTGATCCTTGACCCCCGAGGAGGAATTCTTCTTAAGGCGTGTCAGGGACGTGAGCGGAAGGAGCGGCCGCTACGGTTATCTGGGTTTCCTCAACGAGGCGGAGGCCGCTTTGTGCCGTGCCATGGCCCGGGGCGGATCTTTGCGTCCCATGACCCTTTACGGCGGATATCCGGACGCGCAGCGCTGCATGGCGCGCTTCGGTTCCGCGGAGGAAACGGGCTATGAGGAGCCGTGGCCCATCGCCCGTCTGATCCTGAAACCCGCCGCCGGCCGTTTCGGCGAGGACCTGACGCACCGGGACGTGCTCGGCGCCCTGATGAGCATGGGCATCGAAAGGGACGTGCTTGGGGATCTGGTCAAGGCGGACGGTGTCTGGCATATTTTCTGCCGGGAGGAGATGGTGCCTCACCTGACGGGATTGATGAAGGTGCGCGCGACGCCTGTCCGCGTGGAGGAAGCTTCCGACGATCTGCCCCTTCCGGCGCTTTCGACCGAGAGGGTGAGGATCAACGTGTCCTCCGTCAGGGTGGACCTGGTGGCGGCTCACCTGTGCGCTCTGAGCCGGGGCAAAGTTCTGGATTTGTTCCGGCGGCAGATGGTGTTCCTCAACGGCCTCACGTGCGATGACCCCTCCAGGCCGCTCAAAGAGGGGGACGTCCTCTCCCTGAGGGGGCACGGCAAGTACCGATGCGCGGGGGTCTCCGGAACCAGCAGGAAGGGCAAACTGTATCTGGAACTGGACCGTTACATGTAAAGAGTTACATGTAAAATAAATAGTAAAGGAGCTAGTGATATGGGTGTATCGATTCTTATCGCCGGCGCCGGTGTGACCGGCTGCGCGGTCGCCAGGGTGCTGAGCCGGTATCAGGCGTCGGTAACAGTGGTGGACATGGCTGCCGACCTGGCGGAAGGCGCTTCCAAGGCCAACAGCGGCATCGTTCACGCGGGGTTTGACGCTCATCCGGGCACAGCCAAGGCGGAGATGAACGTGCTGGGCGCCAGGATGTACCCCGCTCTGTGCGCGGAACTGGGCGTGCCCTACCGGCAGGCGGGCGCTCTGGTATTGGGCTTTGACGAGGAGGATCGCAAGACCCTCGAAGGCCTTCTGGAACAGGGTAAGACCAACGGTGTGCCCGGGCTGGAGATCCTGGAGAAGGACCAGGTGCTGGCCATGGAGCCGAACACCAATCCCGAAGTGGTCTGCGCTCTCTGGGCGCCCACCTCGGGCCTGACCAGCCCCTATGAGATGACATTCGCCCTGGCGGATCACGCGGCCCTCAACGGCGTGGGTTTCGCCTTTGACGAGGAGGTGCTCTCCGTGGAGCCCAAGACCGAAGGCGGCTTCAGGGTGACCACTTCCAAGGGTGAGCGCGAGTGCGATATCTTCATCAACTGCGCGGGCGTGTTCGCCGACAGGATCCACAACGGCCTGTGTGATGACAAAAAGAGCATCACGGCGCGCCGCGGGCAGTACTACCTGTTCGACAGGACGGGCACGATCCCCTTCAATCACACCATGTTCCAGTGCCCCACCAAGATGGGCAAGGGCGTTCTTGTCACGCCCACGGTGCACGGCAACCTGCTGCTGGGCCCCTCCGCCGAGGATATACCGGACGGCCTGGATACGTCCACGACCGCCGAAGGCCTGGCCTTCGTGCTGGACAAGAGCCGCCGCACCTGGCCCAAGGCCGGTATGTGGGGGACCATCACCAATTTCTCCGGCATCCGTGCCCATGAAAACGGCGGTGATTTCGTGATCGGCGCCGTGCCCGGCTTAAAGGGCGCCTATGAAGCCCTGGGCATCGAGAGCCCCGGCTTGTCCGCGGCTCCGGCCATCGGCGAAAAGCTCGGCTCTCAGGTGGCGCAGGAAGCCGGCCTTGAGATCAAGAAGGAGATCGTGCCGCCGATGAAGCGGCCCAAGCCCTTCCACGACATGAGCAACGAGGAGCGCGCCGAGGCGGTCGCGAAAGATCCTGACTACGGCAAGATCGTGTGCCGGTGCGAAGTGGTCACCGAGGCGGAGATCCGTGAAGCGATCCGCCGTCCCGTGGGCGCCAGGAGCGTGGACGCCGTCAAGCGCCGCACCCGCGCGGGCATGGGACGCTGCCAGGGCGGCTTCTGCAGCCCCCGGGTCATGGAGATCCTCAGTGAGGAGATGGGAGTGCCCATGATCGATATCACCAAGAACGGCGGCGGAAGCTACCTGCTGACCGGCCGCATCGACGACACGCTGGGGAAGGAGTGACGACCATGGAACTGAAAAAAGTAGATGTTCTGATCATCGGCGCGGGCCCCGCGGGTCTGGCGGCGGCTCAGGCTGTCAAGCAGAGCGGTATCGATTCGCTCCTGGTGCTCGAGCGTGAGCATCAGCCCGGCGGCATCCTGCGTCAGTGCATCCATAACGGCTTCGGCCTGCACCGCTTCAAGGAAGAACTGACCGGCCCCGAATACGCCAAGCGGGATATCGACGCCGCCGGCGCCCTGGGCATCCCCATCAAGACGGATACCACCGTGCTGAGCGTGGACGGCCCCGCCCATGTGGTCACCTGCATCTCGGCCCAGGACGGGCTGGAGCAGTATGAGGCCAAGGCGATCATCCTGGCCATGGGCTGCCGGGAACGTCCCCGCGGCGCTCTGGGCACGCCGGGCACCCGGTGCTCCGGTATCTATTCGGCCGGTACGGCGCAGAAATTCGTCAACCTGGAGGGCTTCATGCCCGGCAAGCGGATCGTGATCCTGGGGTCCGGCGATATCGGCCTCATCATGGCCCGCCGCATGACGCTGCAGGGCGCGAAGGTCCTGGCCTGCGTGGAACTCATGCCTTATTCCTCCGGCCTGAACCGCAATATCGTCCAGTGCCTGAACGACTATGACATCCCCCTGTACCTGTCCCACACCGTGATCGATATCAAGGGGCGTGAGCGTCTCACCGGCATCACCGTGGCGAAGGTGGACGAAAAGCGCAAGCCCATCCCCGGCACCGAGATCGAGTTCGACTGCGACACGCTGCTTCTGAGCGTGGGCCTGATCCCCGAGAACGAGCTGTCCGAAGGCGCGGGCGTGGCCATGAGCCCCAAGACCCGCGGCGCCCTGGTGGACGACAGCCTGGAGACCAGCGTGCCCGGCATCTTCGCCTGCGGCAACGTGCTCCACGTGCATGACCTGGTGGACCACGTGTCCAACGAGTCCTTCAAGGCCGGCGCGGCCGCGGCGGCCTATGTGAAGGCCGGTGCCGTCGAGGGTGAAAAGATCACCGTGACCGACGGCGACGGCGTGATGGGCACCGTGCCCCAGTTCATCCGCAAGGGCGCCACGGCGGGCGTAGATCTGATGTTCCGGCCCACGGGCGTGTTCCGCAACGCCACCTGTGTGGTCACCTGCGGGGACCGGGAGATCGCGCGTAAGAAGGCCATGATCTATACCCCCGGCGAGATGGCCGTGGTGACCCTGAAACCCGACGTGGTCAGCACGCTGGACGCGCCGGTGACCGTTCGCATCGAAAGGAGCTGATCTTATGGAGATAACCTGCATCAATTGCCCGGTGGGCTGCCGTTTGGTGGTGGAGATGAAGGACGGCCAGGTGGTTTCCGTGACCGGGAACACCTGCAAGAGGGGCGACACTTATGCCCGGCAGGAGTGCGTGGAGCCGATGCGGATGGTCACGGCGGTCATCCCCGTGAAGGGAAGCAAAATGCCCCTGAGCGTCAAGACCCGCACCCCGATCCCCAAGAAGATGATCTTCGACTGCATGCAGGCCCTGAAGACCGTGGACATCAGTGCTCCCGTCGCCACCGGTGACGTGGTGCTCGCGGATGTGTGCGGCTCGGGCATCGATATCATCGCCACCAAGGACATCGCCTGATCACGACCGGAGGAAAATGGATATGGCAACAGTAACGCGTCCGCGCGCTGAGATGGATAAAGCCTGTCTGTGGCGCCTTGAAGATATCTTTCCCACCGACGAGGCCTTCGAGAAGGAACTGGCTGCTGTCCGCGGCGAGCTGCCCAAAGTGAGCGCCTTTAAGGGGAAGGTGGCGTCCGATCCCAAAGGGGCGATCCGCGCCTCCTTCGAGATCAATAAAAGACTGTCGGTCCTGTACAGCTACGCTTTCATGAAGCAGGACCAGGATGGAGCCGATACCCATTCTCAGGATATGAAAGCCCGGGCGATGAGCCTGATCGTGGCTGCCGGCGCCGCCGGCGCGTTTCTGGAGCCTGAACTGCTCCTTCTGCCGGAGGAAGATCTCAAAGCGCTGATGACCGACAAGGATTTTGAGGATTACAGCGTGTATCTGTCCGAGCTCCTCCGGCAGAAGGCCCATTCCCTGTCCCCGGAAGAGGAGAAGCTGATGGCCTCTGCCGGCGAGGTGCTGCGCGCCCCCGGCGAGATCTTCGGCATGTTCGACGACGTGGACATCCCGTTCCCCGAAGTGCGGGACGAGAACGGGAACGACGTGAAACTGAGCGACGCCAATTACGGCGTGCTGATCCGCTCGGGCGACCGGGCCGTCCGTCAGGCGGCCTATGAGGCCATGATGGGGACCTTCGGCCGGTTCGCTTCCACGGTGACGGCGATGTACGCCGCCCACGTGAAAGGGGATATCTTCACCGCGTCCGCCCGGAAGTATCCCAATACCCGCGCTATGGCCCTGGACCGGAACAACATCCCCGAAAAGGTATACGACAATCTGATCAAGGCGGTGGAAGGCGCTCTGCCGGAGCTTAAGAAAGTGCTGCGCCTGCGGAAAAAGTGCCTGGGCGTGGACACGCTCCGGTCCTATGACCTGTACGCCCCGCTGGTAAAGGACGCGGATAAAAAGATGACCTATGCCGAGGCGTTCGAAACGGTCATCAGCGCGCTCAAGCCTCTGGGGGACGATTACACCGCGCTTCTCAAAAAGGCCCGGGACGAGGGCTGGATCGACGTTTACCCCAACCTGAACAAGCGTTCGGGCGCCTATTCCGGCGGCGCTTACGGGGTGCACCCCTATGTGCTCCTCAACCACACCGATGACCTGGAGAGCTGCTTCACCCTGGCCCACGAGCTGGGCCATTCCATGCACACCTGGTATTCCGAGCACGCCCAGCCCTATCCCAAGGCGGACTACACCCTGTTCGCCGCCGAGGTGGCCTCCACGACCAATGAGGTGCTCCTGACCCGTTACCTCATGGAGAAGTATCGGGATGATAAGGCCATGCTCACCATGCTGTGCAACCAGTTCATCGAGTCCTTCAGGACCACCGTGTTCCGGCAGACCCTGTTTGCCGAGTTTGAGTGGCAGGCCCACCGGATGGCGGAAGAGGGACGGTCTCTCAACAAGGATGATCTTAAGGCTCTCCACAGGAGCCTGAATGAGAAGTATTACGGCCCGGAGTGTGAAATGGATGACCTGATCGGCTGGGAATGGATGCGCATCCCGCATTTCTACCGGTCTTATTACGTGTACGTCTACGCTACGGGTTTCTGTGCCGCCGCGGCCATCGCCGACAAGATCCTCACCGAGGGCGGGAGCGCGGTGGCGGGCTATAAGCGCTTCCTGTCTGCGGGCTGCAGCGTACCTCCCATCGAGGCTCTGCGCTGGGCCGGTGTGGACATGGAGGACGTTTCTTCCGTGGCCGCTTCCCTGAAGGTGTTCGCTGATACGGTGGACCGCCTGGAGGCGCTGCTCGGAGACGAGTGACCGATTGTGAGGATCAATGGCACCTGATACCTACGAGATATTATCGCTGTTCATGCGGTATGTGTTCGTGCTGATGGGATTCATCATCCTGTGGCGCGCCTACCGCTGGCTCCGCAAGGACCAGCGGTACTACCGCAGCGAAATGAAACGCCTTCCCGACGCGGGCTTCGTGGGGGAAATGGTGGACCTGGATTCGGAACAGGTCTTCCCCCTGCCCCGGGAGGGCGTTATCGGTTCCGGGCGGCAGGCGGACATCGTCGTGAACGGACGGGGCGCCAGGCGGCGCATGGCGGATCTGACCTTCGTGGACGGGAAAGGGCTCAGGATCCAGCCGCTTTGCCGCGGGCGGTTTTATCTGGACGGGGAAGCGTTCACGCGGCCTGTCTACGCCCTTCACGGTTCCGTACTGAGGATACAGAACACGTATTTCAAAGTGCGTCTGTTCGCAGGGCTGGAGGTGCCGGAGAGGACCGCACCCGTGCTGCCGGTGCCGGAGACGGAGTTCGATCGGGATTACGATCCCTTCGACGGGATCGCCTGGACGAATTACTCATACGGCGGTGAGAACGGGGCCGCTCCGGAGGAGGAGCCCGGCGGGGACGATGAGGTGGTCTGGCCGGAGGGCCGCGGCGGGAGGGATGGCTATGAGTGAGCGTCAGGCCAGGGCCGGTCAGCGGGCCGGGCGCAGGCTGCTCTCGGCCGTCATGGTCTTCTATCTGCTGGCTTTCCTTTTATTGTTCCTCCGGGAGTATGATCTGCGCGCTTTGGCCCTGGCGGCGGTGGTGCCATCCATCATCTTCGTCGGCGTCAGGGGCATTCCCAAGCTTTTCCCGGCGGACAGGCTGCTGCTTTCCCTGACCAATTTCCTGTGCGCCCTGGGCGTGCTGGTGCTCTACCGGCTCAGTCCGGAACGCGGTCTCGGCCAGGCGGTCAATTACCTCGTGGGGGTGGCCGCGATGATCGTCTGCACCCTGTTCGTGCGCTATGTCCGCCGCCGCCGCGCTTTTACGATCCTGTTCATCCCGGCCGGGCTGGCGCTGATCGCGCTGCCGCTGTTCATCGGCAATGAGATCAACGGCGCCAGGAACTGGGTCAGCCTGGGCGGGTTCTCCTTCCAGCCCAGCGAGATGGTGAAGCTGGCCCTTCTGTATATACTGGCTTTCCTCCTGTCCCGGCGCAAGTGGTTCCTGGGCGGTGTCTACGCCGCGCTCTGTCTCGGCGCCCTGATGCTGCAGAAGGACCTGGGAACGGCTCTTATGTATTACGGCGTCACGATCGTGATGCTGTATGTGTCCACGGGTTCTCTCACCCTGGTGGGCATCGGCCTTGCGGGCGGTGCCGGGGCGGCTGTGGCCGGCTATAAAATGTTCGCCCATGTGCGCCGCAGAGTGTCCATCTGGCTCAATCCCTGGGCGGATCCCACCAATACCGGATACCAGATCGTACAGGGCCTGATCGCCATGGTCAACGGCGGATTGTGGGGCGTGGGCCTGGGGCTCGGCAACGCGTCGGTGATCCCGGAATACTACAATGATTTCATCTTTTCCGTGGTGCTGCATGAGTTCGGAAGCCTGTTCGGCCTCATGGTGCTGGGCATGTACCTGGCGATCTTCTTAAGGGGCATGATGACAGCGTCCCGGGCCAGGACCCGTTTCGATACGCTCCTGGCGGTGGGCTGCTCGGCGATGCTGGCTCTGCAGACCTTCGTGATCGTCGGCGGGAACATCAAGCTGATCCCCCTGACGGGGATCACCCTGCCCTTTATCAGCTACGGCGGCACATCCCTGGTATCCTCCCTGGCGATCATCGGCCTGCTGCAGGGCGTGGCGGCCAGGAACGAGGCCGGGATCAGGGCGGACAAGGCCCTGGCCGGTTATGAGGAGGGCGGAGCGTGAAAGCGATCAGGCGCCGGGCACGCCGGCTGATACCGGTGATATGCTTTTTGTTCCTGCTGCTGGCGGGCTATGGGACCTATACCCATCTGGCTTACGGCGGCAGGTGGTTCTCCATATCCTCCAACGCTTACGCCAGGGAGCAGCGCCGCAATGTGACCGCCGGGAAGATCATCGATCGGAACGGCGTGGTCCTGGCCGAGACGGTGGACGGCGTGAGGACCTACCAGGCGGACGAGACGGCCCGGCGGGCCGTGGTGCATGTCCTGGGGGACGAGGCCGCCAATGTGGCCAATGGTGTGGAGAGCTTCATGTCCTATTACCTGTACGGGTTCGATATGTCTTTCCCGGAACGGGTCAGGCTCTTCCTGGCCGGGGAGAAGCGGGTGGGGGACGATATCACGATCTCCGTCGATTCCGGGCTGTCCGCCTATATCGCGAAAAGATTTCCCGCGGGCAAAAAAGGCGCTGTGGCGGTCATGAACTACCGCACGGGCGAGATCCTGGCGCTGATGTCCTTCCCGAATTTCGACCCTGCCGCCGTGACGGAAAAACTCAAGGCGGACAGCGGCAAGCCCTTTTACAACCGCGCCACCCAGGGGCTGTACGCTCCCGGATCCACCTTCAAGATCATCACTTCCGCCGCGGCGCTGGAGCATATCGATAATATCCTCCAAAAGACCTACAACTGTACGGGGCGGCTCATGGTGGACGCACGCCGGATCACCGACGCGGGCAGCGATCTGGAGCGGGAAGTCTACGTCCATCACGGCGACATCGGCCTGGAACGGGCTTTCCAGGTATCCTGCAACAATACCTTCGCCCAGATCGCCCTGGAGCTGGGGGATGAGATCCTCAAGCGGGAAGCGGACGCGGCCGGGTTCGATTACAATTTTCTGTTCCGGGACCTGGTGGTGGAGAATTCCTCCTATCCGGTCACGAACCGCACGGACCGCGAGGTGGCCATGACCGGCATCGGCCAGAGCGCTCTTCAGGTCACGCCCCTGCACATGTGCCTGATCGCTGGGGCGGTGGCCGACCGGGGCGTCATGATGGAACCCAGGCTGCTGCTGCGCGCCGTGTCCGCCATCGGCATCGAGAAGACCTCATTCAGCTCGGCGCGCTTCAGACAGGCCTTCCGGGAGGATACGGCGGAAGCCCTGAAGCAGTATATGTACAACGTGGTATCAAAGGGCACGGGCACGGCCGCCCAGGTGCCCGGACACCGGATCTGCGGCAAGACCGGATCGGCGGAGATCGACGGCCAGGAGAACACCAACGCCTGGTTCGTGGGTTTCATCGACGAGGAGAGCGCGCCTTACTGCGCGGCGGTGATATGTGAGGACGCCGGAGGCGGCGGCGCGGTGGCGGCGCCGCTTGCCGGAGCGATATTCGGATATCTGACCCGATGATCTTCAGAATACGACAAAAGGGGCTGTTGCACAGCCCCGCGCACGAAAATCTGATGATTTCCGTGCGATCAGACAGAGGTATGAACCCTTCACCGATCTTGCCTATCTTGCTCACATTCGTTCGCTTCAGTCAGCTTCACAGGGGAGCTTTCCTTCACGAACCGATATCGTTCGGAAATTCCTCCT
>CACZOZ010000065.1:0-2431 GCA_902782865.1 uncultured Eubacteriales bacterium | reverse complement strand
TGGTGAGGGCGGACAGGATACTGGCTTTCACACCGCTGCCAAGGCCGTCCGCCAGCACGATCACCGTGGAGCCGTCCTCCTGCTCCACCACTTCCACATGGTCGCCGCAGAGCTGTTCGCCCACATGGTTGATGCTCTTATAACCGATATCACAAGTCAGATCATTCATCGGTGATGGACTCCTTCAGCTTGGAAAGGGCGATCTTGGTCTCGGCGGCAGTCTCGCCCAGGAGGCTCGCGATCTCCTGTACGATACGCATCTGCTTATCCACCACCTTGTCGGCCACTTCCACGGTCTGGCGGCTGATCTCTTCCCGCTGGCGGCGGGCTTCCTCCTCGTCGCTCACGTCGCGCATGATGCACAGCAGCATCCGCCCGCCCTCGGCAGGCACGATGGTCTGCTGTACGGTGCAGCCGTATTCCGCCAGATAGGTTCGCTCATGGAAGATGCCGCGGCCGGTGTTCCTCACCTTAATAAAGGGCGCGGGATCCAGGATCCGCACCACCTGGTCGCCCAGTACGGCGCTGTCGGAATGCAGATGGAGGATCCTGAGGGCAGCGGGGTTGATCTGCTGCACCTCCAGATGGTCGTTCAGCATGATGATGCCGTTGGGGCTGTTGCGGGCGATGGTGTCGTTGACATTTTCCGCCTTCTCCATCAGATAGGGCAGGCACATGGAGATCTCGGCTTTGCCCTGGTAGATGGCGATGGCCTTTTCCCGGCAGGTGTCATAGCCGCAGGAGCCGCAGTTCAGCTCCTGGCTGGGTTTGAATTTGCCCATCTCCCGCAGGATGTCCCGGATCTCGTCTTCGCCGGGCATCACGGCCCGCTGGCCGATGGGCTCAAAGCGCTTGCGCAGCTGACGGGTCTCCGGCTGATCGATCTTGAAATCCTTGTCCCCGGCGTAACGGGCTACGGCCAGGTGATCCTTGAGCGGGCTGCGGCCGTGCTTCTCCATCACCGGGCCTCCGGCGCAGCTGCCCACACAGGCGCTCATCTCGATGAAGCAGTGGTGGATCCTGCCCTGATCGATCTCCTTCAATGCGGCGATGCAGTTTTCCACGCCGTCCAGCGCCAGATAGCTGAAGCCCGGCGCGTCCATGGCCATGGTCTTCAGGATACCGCCGGTGGTCGGGAAGAACCGCGCCAGGCTGTGTTCGTCGGGCTGCTGAACGCGCTTGAGCTCGATCCCCTCTTTTTTCAGCCAGTCGGTCAGTTCCTCATAGGTCAATACCGCGTCCACGATGCCCTCATAGTACTCGGCCTCATCCTTCTTGGCCACGCAGGGGCCGATGAAGACGGTCTTGGCGTTCGGGATGCGCCGCTTGATATCCTCGCAGTGGGCCTGCATGGGTGACAGCACGTCCGCCAGGCAGGGCAGCACACGCGGGAAGTATTTCTGGATCAGCAGGTTGATGGAGTGGCAGCAGGAGGAGATGACCACGTCCCGCTCTTCTTCCTTCAGGATACGGTCGTATTCCCGTTTGACCAGGGTAGCCCCCAGAGCGGTCTCTTCCACATCGAAAAAGCCCAGTTTTTTCAGCGCTTCCCGCATGGCCTCGATGCCCACGCCGTCATAGTTGGCCACAAAGGACGGTGCAAGCGATACCACCACCGGATCGCCGCTCTGGATGAGCACTTTGGCCTTTTCTGTCTCATCCACGATCTCCTTGGCGTTCTGCGGACAGACCACAAAACAATGTCCGCATAAAATACACTCATTTCCGATGATGTGAGCCTGGCTGCCGGAGAAGCGGATGGACTTCACCGGGCAGTGGCGGATGCACTTGTAGCAGTTTTTGCAGTTGGATTTTTTCAGCGTCAGGCAGTTCGGCATTTTAACACCCTCGTTTTGCGTTTTTCAAAGACAGGAGAAACGGTGCCCGGAGACACGGAGAAAAGGCTCCGTCCGCCGTGACGCACACGATCGGCCGGCATTTGCCCGTGTGACATGGCCATCGTTTGATCCTTCATCGGCGCTCACGTCCTGCGATCGTTCGCTGCGGGACGGGATCGTTGACGCTGCTGCTGCTGCGGACCGTTACTTTCATTTTCAGGGAAAACTTGCAAATGTCAAGTGTTTTATTGCGGGATATTTTGTTTTTTGACAGGCGTTTTTTATGCTCTTGCCCGCTTCTGTACCACTCCTTAACTTGATACACCGGTACCGACGCATGTATAACGGATCCGGCCGTGAGTCAGCGAAAGGTATCACGGTGTCATGAAGTGTTTTCAGATGGATCCATCTCCGGAACGTGGACCTCATCCGACTATTTATGTTTATCGTTATGAGTTTATAGTTTATAACTGCCAAAGGCGGCCTTCAGGCCGCCTTTGGCTCACTCCCACTCGATGCCACCAAACTGTTTTTGTTTAATTTCTGTGGTCTCTGGTATTCTGAGTGACTCTGATTATTCAGATTATTCCTAT
>CACZOZ010000064.1:0-13228 GCA_902782865.1 uncultured Eubacteriales bacterium | reverse complement strand
TGGTGCAGCTGGTGGAAATGTTCCTGAAGAAAGCTTCCCCCGCGCTGTACAGTGCCCTGGGCATCTATCTGCCCCTGATCACCACCAACTGCGCCGTGCTGGGCGTGGCCACCCTGAACATCAACCAAGGCTACTCCCTGCTGCAGAGCGTGCTCAACGGAACTTTCAGCGCTCTGGGCTTCACCCTGGCGATCGTGCTGATGGCCGGTGTGCGCGAACGGCTGGAGACGAGCAAGATCCCCGCCTGCATGAAAGGCTTCCCCCTCACCCTGGTATCCGCCGGACTGATGGCGATCGCTTTCATGGGCTTCAACGGAATTGTGTAAGGAGTGACGATCATGACCATTTTATACGCAGGCCTGATCCTGGGCGCCCTGGGGCTGGTTTTCGGCGGTGCTCTGAGCTTCGCCAGCAAAAAGTTTTATGTCGAAACGGATGAAAGGATCGATCAGGTGAAGGAATGCACCGGCGGCGCCAACTGCGGCGCCTGCGGTTTCGCCGGATGCGAAGCTTTCGCCAAAGCCGTCGTGGAAGGAAAAGCCAAAGTGAACGGCTGCGCTCCCGCCGGCGCGGAAGGCGCTAAGAAGATCGCCGCCATCATGGGCGTCGAGGAAGAGAGCAGCGGTGAAAAAATGGTGGCCCGCGTCCTCTGCCAGGGCGTGACGGGCGTGGCCAAGGATACCTACGTCTATGATGGGTACCGCAGCTGCGTCGTCGCGGCGGATATCGCCGGCGGCCCCAAGGACTGCCGCTTCGCCTGCATCGGCCTGGGCGACTGCCAGGATGTGTGCGCGTTCGACGCCATCACCCTGTCGGACGGTATCGCCCACATCAACGAGAACAAGTGCGTCGCCTGCGGCGCCTGCGTACAGGCCTGCCCGAGGGGCGTGATCAGGCTGCTGCCCATGTCCCAGACCACGATCGTCCGGTGCCGCAACAGCGATACCGCACGCAAGGCCAGGGAAGTGTGCTCCAACGCCTGCATCGGCTGCGGCCGCTGCAAGAAAGAGTGCCAGTACGACGCCATCATCGTGGAAAACGGATTTGCCCGGATCGACTATACCAAGTGCACCCGCTGCGGCGCCTGCGCGCAGGTCTGCCCCTGCCACTGCATCACCCTTAACGCCTGATGAACGTCTGCGCCGTCATCTCGGAATACAATCCCTTCCATTCGGGGCATCGGTATCACCTTGAGAAAGCCCGGGAAACGGCGCATGCCGACGTGATCCTCGCCCTCATGAGCGGGTATTATACCCAGCGGGGAGAAGCGGCGCTGCTGTCCCCTCATCACAGAGCCCGGATGGCGCTGCTCGGCGGCGCGGACCTGGTCATCTCCCTCCCCTACACCCACACGGTACGGGAAGCGGAAGTCTATGCCCGCCTGGCTGTCCTGACCCTTAACAGGCTCGGATTCGTCGATACCCTTTGCTTCGGCACAGAAGAGGACGATCTGGAAAAGCTCAAAGACACAGCCTCCTTCATGGAAGACCGGAAGGAGGCTTTTGAGTGTCTGATCAGACAGGAGATCACCGAGGGCAAAATGAGCTATCCCGCCGCGGTAGAAGCCGCTCTGAAAAAGGCCGGGCAGTACGCGCCCGGCAGGGACAGGCCCAACAGCCTCCTGGCCCTTGCCTATCTGCGGGCCCTGAAGGCCACCGGCTCCGGAATCGAACCGGCAGCTGTCAGGCGGATCGGCCCGTACCACGGGGATCTGCCGTCGCAAGGGTATCCCTCCGCGAGCGCTCTCCGGGCTGCCTTTTACCGGGGCGACTGGGCTCTTTTGAAAGCGGGCATGCCCGAGACAGCTTACGGAATCCTCCGGGAACAGGTCCTGAACGGCGGCGTCATCGACCGGGGGAAAGCCGATCAGGCCGTTATCACCCGCCTGCGCATGATGGATCCCGGGCAGCTCAGGGCCTGCAGCGACGTCCGGGAGGGAATGGAGAACCGCCTGAAAAAAGCCGCGGATACCTGCTGCACGGCATCCGCCGTCGTGGATATGTGCCGCGGTCCCCACTATACCCGGGCCCGCGTGAGCCGGATGATCTGCCACTGCCTTCTGGGCACACCGCTCCCGATGCCGGACGCGCCCCAGTTCGTGCGGCTGTGGGGATTCACACAGGCGGCGAGGCCCCTGATCGGCAGGCTCCGGGAAGCCATTCCCTGTTATGACAGCTTCATGAAACTGGAGAATGAAGCAAAAGAGGAATACAACGCCGCGAAAATGTGGTATAATCTTTCCGGCAAGCCAGCGGCCGCGCCCTATCACGAGCGCGTGATCACGCTGTGAATGCCCCAACTTTAAACCACGAGGACGCCTGTGAACAAATTGACTATCCGGTCGGTGTCCCTGTTCCTGACCCTCATGATCTGCCTGATGATGATCCCGTCGGTCACAGAGGCGGAAGAGGGCGGGTATGACCCCGATCATCCCGAATATCTCGAAAACAGTGATCTGAGCTGCAGCTCCGCTATTCTGATCGAATACGAGAGCGGCAGGGTGCTGTACGAAAAAAACGCCGATACCCGGTGCTATCCCGCCTCCACCACCAAAATGCTGACGGTGTTCCTGGCCCTGCTCATGGGTGACCCCGAGCAGAGCTGCTATGTATCGAACGAAGCGATGATGATCCCGGATGACTCCTCCCGGATCGGGCTCGTGCCCGGCGAGGTGGTCACGCTCAAGGATCTGGAATACGCCACCATGGTGGTATCCGGCAACGACGGCGCCAATGTGATCGCCGAGAATATCGCCGGTTCGATCCCGGGATTCGTGGATCTGATGAACCGGGCGGCATCCGCTTTCGGGTGCACCGGCACCCATTTCAGCAACCCGCACGGCTATCACGACGAGGATCACTACTCCACCGCCAGGGACATGGCGGTCATCGCGCGCACCGCCATGCAGAACAGCACCTTCCGGCTGATCGCGAACACGAAAAGCTATACGATGCCGGCGGACAACACTTCCGGCGAACGAAACCTGAACAACACGAACCGGCTCATCAAC
Source organism: uncultured Eubacteriales bacterium (assembly GCA_902782865.1). GTDB lineage: Bacteria > Bacillota > Clostridia > Christensenellales > Aristaeellaceae > RUG756. The sequence continues at coordinate 10,218 of CACZOZ010000064.1, read as the reverse complement.
CGTTCCGAGGCTCACGAGAGCTCATTTTACTCCTACGCCAACGGCATCAAGACCGGCCAGCACTCCGCGGCGGGATACTGTCTGGCGGCATCCGCTGTCAAAAACGGTGTGCACCTGATCTCCGTCGTGTTCAACGCCAGCTCCGACGCCAACCGGTACAGGGACACGATACGGCTGTTCGAGTACGGGTTCACCCAGTTCCTGAGCACCAGTATCCTGGAGATCTACGAAATGAATCCCCGCGTGGTGGATATATCCGGTTTTGACCTGAATGATCCCCAGCTGGGCAAACTGGAGCTGGCCCTGCAGCGCACGGATACCACCGTGCCGGACCTGGTGGTGACCACCAGCCAGGACGTGCAGTACTGGGTACAGAATTTCAATGTACTGACCTATACCGAGTATACCCGTTCCTTCCGTGCCCCGGTGAACGCGGGTGAGATCATGGGGACACTGACCTATTATCCGGAGAACAGCAGCCCGGTGGTATACGACCTGGTGGCCACCAGGAGCGTAGCTGCCCGCGAGTCCCTGGCCCCCACCCTTGAAGAGATCATCGCCCAGGCGAACGCGGACCCCAATCCCTTCCCCCGCTTCACATTCGAGCTGTTCCTGAAGTTCATCGTCCTGCCCCTGATCGTCCTGTATGCCGCCATCCGGCTGATCAGGATGGTCAGGCGCAATCACCGCAAGACTGTCCGCATGAAAACGATCAATCCCCGCGAACGGTACTACCAGTAAAGGAAAGGCGGAGAAAAATGCTTCAATTCGAGTCCGATTATATGGAAGGCGCGCATCCCAAACTGCTGGAAGCGCTCATCAGGGTCAACACGGAAAAAACGACGGGCTACGGCCAGGACGATCACTGCTTCCGGGCGGAAAAGAAGATCCTGGACGCCTGCGGTTGCCCCGAGGGACGGGTGTTTTTCCTGATCGGCGGCACACAGGCCAATTCGACGGTCATCGACAGCCTCCTGATGCCCTATGAAGGGGTATTCGCCGCCGACACCGGCCACATCAATACCCATGAGGCCGGCGCTGTGGAAATGAACGGGCACAAAGTGCTCACTATCCCCCACCGTGACGGTAAGATCACACCCGAAAACCTCAGGGCCGCCATCGACATGTACCTGAACGACACCAGCCGGGACCATATCGTCAAACCGGGCATGGTCTATCTGTCCCATCCTTCCGAATTCGGCACACTATACTCCCTGGATGAGCTCACGGCCATCAGCGCGCTGTGCCGGGACAACGGGTTGAAACTGTATCTGGACGGCGCCAGGCTCGCCTATGCCCTGGCCTCCCCGAAAAGCGACGTGGGGCTCAAAGACCTGGCGCGGCTGTGTGACTGCTTCTATATCGGCGGCACAAAATGCGGCGCGCTCCTGGGCGAAGCGGTGGTGTTCCCGTCCGGAGACTTGAGCGGGCATTTCTTCACACTGATGAAGCGGCACGGGGCGGTCCTGGCCAAGGGAAAGACCCTGGGCGTCCAGTTCGACGCCCTGTTCACCGACGGGCTCTATCTGGAGGTGGGCGCCGCCGCGGTCTCCGGTGCCCAAAGAGTCCTTCAGGCCGTTCAAAACAGAGGCTGGACACTGCTATGCCCCGCGGACGCCAATCAGGTATTTTTCCGTCTTCCCAATGCGGACCTGAAAAAACTCACATCCGCCGCATCCGTCACCCTGTGGGAAAAGGGCAATGAGGAGAGCGTGGTGAGGATCACCTGTTCCTGGTCCGCCTCCGAGGAGGATATCGAAGCCCTGGTCCGTCTGATCGAAACGATCTGATGCCGGTATCGTATCCGGATCGATCCCCGATCGATGATATCCAACAGCCACCGCGATCATGCCCGCCTGACGGCATATCGATACACCGCCGGCGTCAACGCCCCGTGGAATCGGACTGACGCGGCAGGACCCGAAAAGAGGATGACTATGAACCCGCCCAAAACACCCCTGACAAAGGAGCGCCTGAAAGATCACCTGACCTACAGCGGCTGGAAATACCTGGTCATGGCCGCGTTCGTCGCGTTCACCTGGTCCATGGTCTACACCCAGACCGAATACCGCCCGCCCGAGGACAAGCGGGTGGATCTGTATATCAAGTCGAGCACGACGAACACGGATATCGTCGACGCTTTCCTGCTCCCCATCTGGCAGGAAGCCGTCCCCGATATGGAGAGCGTGCGCAGCGTGATGCTGATGGCCGGCAACGATACCGGCAGCGTCATGCAGCTGAGCGTATATATCGCCGCAGGCGAAGGTGATATCTATATCCTGCCGAAAGAGGATTTCAAGAACTATGCCAGCGCGGGCGCCTTTATCCCCCTGGACTCCTATGTGGCCGACGGTGTCATCGATACGGAAGGCCTGGATCTTTCCGCCGGATATGTGCAGCGGCAGCTGGATTACGACGACAACGGTTTTGTGACCTACGAGGAGACCCCGATCCTCCTGGGCATCCCCATGGATCAGCTGTACGGCTATGTCAATGGGATGCAGCTGGACAACCGGGGCATGGTGATGGGGATCACGATCCACAGCAACAACGAAGAAAACGTGGTCAAGTTCATGAACGCCTTCATCCGGGCCGGACGCGGGGAAAACCCCTGGACCGACGGGGAGGAGCAAAAACCGGCGGAATGAGCGGCCCATCCGAATACGGTCCTTACCCGCTTCACCGGCTTCCTGCCGGGCAGAGCCGTATCGCAAAGGGGGATCTATGCCATCCATCAAAACACAGGGCATCGTTTTAAGAACGGCCGATTACCGGGACAACGACAGGATGCTCTCCCTGCTGACGCCCCGGGGCCGGATGGATGTCCTGTGCCGGGGATGCCGGAAAAACAAAAGCCCCCTCCTGGCCGCCAGCGAGTGTTTCGCCTTCGGGGAATACGTACTGTATCAGGCCAAGGGACGGAGCACCGTTTCATCCTGTACCCTGAATGATGCCTTCTATCCCCTGCGGGAAGATTACGACAAGCTCCGGTACGCCGCCTACATGCTGGCCCTGTGCGACGCGGCGGCCTATCCCGAGCTGCCGGGAGCCGATATGTTCACGCTGCTCATTCGATCCCTGACGAGGATCGCCTATCAGGACATGGACCCGCGGGCCGTCACCGCCGCCTTCCTGCTGTTTCTCAGCGTGATCCTGGGCTATCGGCCCGATCTGGACCGGTGCCTTCTCTGCGGAAAAGATATGAAAGACGTCCCGTGCCTGTTCGATCCTGTCAACGGCGGGCTCGTCTGCCGGGATCATCCGGCCCCCGCCGGCGCGGTACTGCTGCCCGTTTCGGCCCGGGAGACGGCCTGGCTCAGGGACGTGCTCTCAAGAGGCATCGAAAAAACGGCGCTCCCGAAAGAGGACGCGCCGTTCAGCCTGCTCAAGACCTATCTGGAAACACAGATGGACAGAAAGATACCGGCAGGGAAAAGGCTGGAATGATCAAAGAGCGCAGCGGGTATCCGGGCAGCACGCTCCCGCTTCCGCGCCGTATGAGAAGTTCTCTCCCGTCTCACAGCCAGATGATATCGCTTATCCGTTATCGGAGACCCAAAAAAACACCGGACCGATCATGATTTGATCGGCCCGGTATTTTTCATGCGGCCGCGCCGCGGTCTCCGGGACGGATGGATCTTCAGACGGCTGAAACAGCCGATCCGGCCGGCCGCCCCGGCAGAACGCGGGATCAGTCGTTGTACAGTTCGCGCTTGGTGTAGTGGGTATGCAGGAGCTCATGAGCCAGGTGGCTGCCGGGCTGCTTGAGGAAATCCGCATAGATCTGCTTGATCTCGGGATTCTCATGGCTCTTGCGGATGGGCTTGCCCTCATCCTCGCCGTAAAGCGCTTTCGCGCGCTCGGCACGGATATCGCAGGTCATCTTCACCGTGGAGGACACGATGGGCTGACCGCCGCCGTTGACGCAGCCGCCGGGGCACGCCATGATCTCGATGAACACATACTCCTTTTCACCCTTGCGGATCTGCTCGAACAGCTTGGAAGCGTTGCCCGTACCGCTGACCACCGCCACATTGACGGTCTTGTCGCCGATCTGGATGGCCGCTTCCTTGATGCCCTTCACGCCGCGGACCTGGGTGAAGTTGACGTCCTTCAGGGTCTCGCCGGTGATGGTCTCATAGGCCGTGCGCAGAGCCGCTTCCATAACGCCGCCGGTGGCGCCGAAGATGACGCCGGCGCCGGTGCTCTCGCCCATGAGGGGATCGAAATCGCTGTCCGGGAGCATGTTGAAGTCGATGCCCGCTTCCTTGATCATCCGGGCAAGCTCACGGGTGGTGATAACGGCGTCCACATCCGCCATGCCGTCATGGCCCAGCTCCGGCCGGTCCGCCTCGAACTTCTTGGCGGTGCAGGGCATCACGGATACCACGGCGATATCCTTGGGATCGATGCCTTCCTTACGGGCGTAGTAGGTCTTGATCATGGCGCCCAGCATCTCGTGGGGAGACTTGCAGGAGGACAGGTTGGGGATAAAGTCCGGATGATAGGTCTCGCAGAACTTGATCCAGCCGGGAGAGCAGGAGGTGATCATGGGCAGCACACCGCCGCCGGTGATCCTCTCCACAAGCTCGTTGGCTTCCTCCATGATGGTCAGGTCCGCGGCGAAATCGGTATCGAAGACCCGGTCGAAGCCCATGCGCTTGAGAGCGGTGACCATCTTGCCGGTCACGGAAGTGCCCATCGGCAGGCCGAATTCCTCACCCAGAGCGGCGCGTACGGCGGGAGCGGGCTGCACGACCACGTGCTTGGACGGATCCTTGATCATGGACCAGACCAGTTCGGTCTCGTCCTTCTCATACAGGGCGCCCACGGGGCAGTTGATGATGCACTGGCCGCAGTTGATGCAGGCCATGTCGTTCAGCTTCAGATCCCAGGGAGAACCGATGGTGGTATTGAAGCCGCGGTTGAAGGCGCCGATGACGCCCACATCCTGCACCTGAGAGCACACCGCGACGCAGCGGCGGCACAGGATGCACTTGTTGTTGTCCCGCACGATGGAGGGAGACACGTTGTCCACGCTGTACTCGACGCGCTTGCCGGCGTAATGATCGCCGTCCTCGACGCCCAGCTCGCGGCAGAGCTTCTGCAGCTCGCAGTTGGTGGAGCGCACGCAGCTCAGACACTTCTTGTCATGGGTGGACAGCACCAGCTCCAGCAGCGCCTTGCGGTATTTGCGGATCGCCGGCGTGTTGGTCTTGACCTTCATGCCTTCGGAGACCGGGAGCACGCAGGCCGCCTGCAGCGCCCTGGCGCCCGTGTCCACCACGCACATGCGGCAGGCGCCGATGGCGTTGATATCCTTCAGATAGCACAGGGTGGGGATATTGATCCCCGCTTTTTTAGCCGCTTCCAGCACGGTGGTACCGGCAGGCACTTCCACCTGAACGCCGTCGATGGAAAGGGAAATAAGCTTTTCCATATTGAACTCCTCCGTACTCCGTTATTTCTTGATGATCGCGCCGAAACGGCACTTCTCGATGCAGGCGCCGCACTTGAGGCACTTGGACTGGTCGATGACATGGCGCTCCTTGACCACACCGGAGATCGCGCCGCCGGGGCAGGCACGGGCACAGGCGGTGCAGCCGCGGCACTGATCGGTGATGAAGTACTGCAGCAGTGCCTGGCAGTGATGGGCCGGGCAGCGCTTTTCCCTGATATGGGCCTCGTACTCGCTCCTGAAGTACTTCAGAGTGGACAGGACGGGGTTCGGCGCGGTCTGTCCCAGGCCGCACAGAGCGGTCGCCTTGATGGTCTCCGCCAGGGTCTCCAGGCGTTCGATGTCCCCTTCCTCGCCCTTGCCTTCCACGATGCGGTTCAGGATCTCCAGCATGCGCCGGGTGCCGATACGGCAGGGAGCGCACTTGCCGCAGCTCTCATCCACGGTGAAGTCCAGGAAGAAGCGGGCGATGTCCACCATGCAGTTGTCCTCGTCCATGACGATCATACCGCCGGAACCCATCATGGAGCCGATCTCGATCAGGGAGTCGTACTCGATGGGCACGTCGATATGCTCCGCGGGGATGCAGCCGCCGGAGGGGCCGCCCGTCTGCACGGCCTTGAAGGCCTTGCCGTTCGGGATGCCGCCGCCGATATCATAGATGACCTTCCTCAGGGGCGTGCCCATCGGGATCTCCACCAGACCGGTGTTGTTGATCTTGCCGCCCAGGGCGAACACCTTGGTGCCCTTGGAGCGCTCGGTGCCGATGGAGGAGAACCACTTGGCGCCCTTCAGGATGATCTGGGGCACGTTGGCGTAGGTCTCCACGTTGTTGAGCATCGTGGGCTTGCCGAAAAGACCCTTGACCGCCGGGAACGGAGGCCTGGGGCGGGGCTCGCCGCGATGGCCCTCGATGGAGGTCATCAGCGCGGTCTCCTCGCCGCACACGAAGGCGCCGGCGCCCAGACGGATGTGCAGGTCGAAATTAAAGCCGGTCTCGAAGATGTTCTCGCCCAGCAGGCCGTATTCCTTGGCCTGAGCGATAGCGGTCTCAAGGCGCTTGACCGCGATGGGATACTCGGCACGGACATACACATAGCCTTCGGAAGCGCCGATGGCGTAGGCGGCGATGGTCATGGCTTCGACGATGCTGTGAGGATCGCCCTCAAGGATGGAGCGGTCCATGAACGCGCCGGGGTCGCCCTCGTCAGCGTTGCAGGCCACGTATTTCTGGACGCCGGTGCTGCCGTCGCCGTAAGCGAACTTCCACTTGAGGCCGGTGGGGAACCCGCCGCCGCCGCGGCCCCTCAGGCCGGAGTCGAGGATCTCCTGGATGACCTCTTCACGGGTCATCTTGGTGAGCGCCTTCTCCAGGGCTTTGTAACCGTCAAAGGCGATGTACTCGTCGATGTTCTCAGGGTCGATGACGCCGCAGTTGCGCAGGGCGATACGGGTCTGGTCCTTGTAGAACTCGATGTCTTCCAGGGATTTCCCGCCCTTTTCCTTATCGGTGTGGACGAGCCTCTCCACGATGCGGCCCTTGAGCAGATGCTCCTGGACGATCTCGTGGACGTATTCAGCCTTCATCCGGCTGTAGAACGTGCCCTCGGGATAAACGATGACCACCGGGCCGGCCTCGCACAGGCCGAAGCAGCCCGTCCGGACCACTTTGACTTCCTTCTCGAGCCCCGCGGCCTTGATCTCGTTTTCAAAGGTTTCGATGATCCGGGCCGATCCGGATGATGTACAGCCGGTGCCGCCGCAGACCAGTACGTGCGAACGATAGATCTCCATAGCGATTCTCCTTCAAAAAATCGTATTACGCTTCCGCAGCGCCGATGGTATATTCCTCAACAGGACGGCCGTTGACGATATGCTCCGCCACGATGCGGGGCACCATGTCCGGCTTGACGTGCACATAGGTGACCTTTTTGTTGTCGGGAGTGATCACGTCCACCATGGGCTCCAGCCGGCACATTCCGATGCAGCCGGTCTGGGAAACGGTGACATGCTGCAGCTTGCGCTTGTTGATCTCCTCCAGAAAGCTGAGCATCACGGGACGGGCGCCGGCGGCGATGCCGCAGGTGGCCATGCCGACGACCACACGGGTGCCGTCGCCCGAGGCACCTTCTTTGCGCAGGTTGATCTTTTCAAGAGTCGCTTTTCGGATCTGTTCCAATTCTGCAAGGGACTTCATGCGGTTATACCTCCTAACAGCGGTGTTATTTCTTCTTTGATGCCGGATACGATCCAGGCCACCACGTCCGGTTCATTCAGCGGCACGCCCGCCAGGGCCTCCCTGACCTCCAGGGTGGAAAACTCCATCTCCCCGCCCGAAGGGGATTCGCAGCGGAGAGTGAAATCCGGTGTGTCGGGATTGCTCATCACCAGCGCGCCGAAGGTCTCGGCAAGATCGCCCAGGGGCAGACAATCGATGGAGGAGGTGTCAAAGACGGCGGTGACCGTCGTTCCCTCCCCCGGCCTGGAAGATACCGTGACCGACCCGCCCGACAGGGCGGCGTTCTGCATCAGCAGCGGGATCCCCAGGCCGACTTTCCGGGTGGTGCGGCTGGTCACGAACGGGTTGGTGACTTTGCGCACCATCTCCTCGTCCATCCCGCAGCCGTCATCCGTGATCCGGATGGTGAGACGGCCGTCCTGCCCCAGAGACACGAGAGTATCCACCCTCGAAGCGCCGGCGCGGATGCTGTTCTGGATGATATCCATCAGGTGCAGCGAGATATCCCTCATAGATCAGCGGTACTTTTCCAGGATCGTGGGGATCTGGTCCGGCGTGAGACGGCCGTATACTTCGTCGTTGATCGTCATGACCGGGGCCAGGCCGCAGGCGCCCAGGCAGCGGGTGGCCTGAAGCGTGAACTTGCCGTCCTTGGAGGTGCTCCCCACCGGGATCTCCAGCTCCTCGCTGAGCTTGTCAAGCACTTTCTGGCTCCCTTTGACGTAGCAGGCGGTCCCGAGGCACACGCTGATCAGGTACTCGCCCTTGGGCTGCAGGGAGAATTGGGAATAAAAGGTGGCGACGCCGTAAACGTCACTGAGGGTGGTGTGCAGGGCAGCGGCGATATACTTCTGGACATCGATGGGTACACAGCCGAAGATCTCCTGCGCTCCCTGGAGCACGGGCATCAGAGCGCCGGGCACCCCGGCATACTTTTCGATCACCGCGTCCAGCTCCGCGTACTTTTCGCGTTCTTCCGACATTGGCAGTTCCTCCTTGAGAGATTAAGGTACAGGGCAAAAAAACCCTTTTGCATTATAGCAGAGAAACACTAAAAGAACAAATGAAATTTGCTTTAAATCCTTATCATTTTTTGCCATCGATACCGACTCTGACCAGCAAGGGACGCGGATGGGTCCCGAAGAAAACGCGGGGCAAAAAAATGATTGACACGCGGGGACGCGTGTGATTAAATATAGTGCGTCTGAAAGTTCAGTATTTCTAAACTTCAGGCACAGGGATGCAGTGACCGTGAAAAACACGGCAGGAGGAAAAATGGACATCGGAGAAAAACTCAGATCCTTAAGACAGCTCCGCAGCCTGACCCAGGAAGAGCTTGCCGACCGCTGCGAGCTGAGCAAGGGCTTCATATCCCAGGTGGAACGGAACCTCGCATCCCCTTCCATCGCCACGCTGACGGATATGCTCGAGTGCCTCGGCAGCAGCCTGAACGAGTTCTTTTCAGACGCCGGCGAGGACAAGATCATCTTCACCAGGGACGACATGTTCGTCAAGGAAGACCCGGATACTTTGAAGGGCAGCATCACATGGCTGATCCCGGACGCGCAGAAGAACCGCATGGAGCCCATCCTGCTGGAAATGGACGAGGACGGCGCCAGCGCGGTGATGCCGCCCCACGAGGGTGAGGAATTCGGCTATGTGCTCTCCGGCAGCGTGTTCCTCGTCATGGGCGGCACGAAGCGCCGCGTCAAAGCCGGCTGCAGCTTCTGCATCCATCCCCGGGAAGAGCATCAGCTCCTGAACGCCGGCAAAAGCCGGGCCCGGGTCATGTGGATATCGACCCCGCCTTCATTCTGAGAAAAGGAGTTCTGGCCATGCGCAAACTGATCGAATTCAGGAACATCGTAAAGAGCTTCAACGGGCAGGTGGTGCTCAAGGGCGTCAACCTGAACATCTATGAAAACGAGTTCGTGACCCTGCTGGGGCCCTCCGGCTGCGGCAAGACCACGCTGCTGCGCATCCTGGGCGGATTTCTGGAACAGGATGAAGGCACCGTCATTTTCGACGGGAAGTGCATCGACAAGGTGCCCCCCTACAAGCGGGAGATCAACACGGTGTTCCAGCGCTACGCCCTGTTCCCCCACCTGAACGTGTATGACAACATCGCCTTCGGCCTCAGGATCAAAAAGACCGGTGAGGACATCATCTCCCAGAAGGTGAACAGGATGCTGTCCCTGGTCAACCTGGAGGGCTACGAAAAGCGCAATGTCACCAAGCTCTCCGGCGGTCAGCAGCAGCGGGTGGCCATCGCCCGGGCCCTCGTGAACCAGCCCAAGGTTTTGCTCCTGGACGAACCCTTGGGGGCCCTCGATATGAAGCTCCGCAAGGAGATGCATGTGGAGCTCAAGCGCATGCAGCAGCAGCTGGGCATCACCTTCATCTACGTGACCCACGATCAGGAGGAGGCCCTGACCATGTCCGATACCATCGTGGTCATGAAGGACGGGGTCATCCAGCAGATCGGCAAGCCCACCGACATCTACAACGAGCCCAACAACCC
>CACZOZ010000063.1:0-10116 GCA_902782865.1 uncultured Eubacteriales bacterium | reverse complement strand
TCCTGAGTTGCGATGGTCAGCTTCATTCACATCACCTGTTTCGTAATAATAGTAATAAAAGATATCAATATCGTCGTATCAGTAGGGACGGTGCGCATGGTGGAAAACCTTTAAAAGCCTTACGGGGCCTTGGGTCTCCCCGGTGCGTCGCGGAAATGAAAAGGGTGGTCGGCGGGGGGACGGATTGTTGACCGCCCCGGAATGAAAAAGACCTGCTTCATGGACTGTTGCCGTTTTATGAAGAACTTCACGATCTTTCCGGAGAATATTAAAACATATTTAACATTGAAAATCAAGTGCCGGTTGTGACGCGTCTCCCCATTTGCCCGTCCACCGGGAATAACAGGTTTCGGTGCACTGCCCATTAAATAGGTAGATACAGGCTGTTTTTCCTGTTTGTTCCCCGGTCATCCACCGATTTGAGAACAAATTACCATTCTGTGACGAGGACAGGAACGCCCGCTGTCAGAGGTATCGGAGGATCTCTTTCCAGGCCCCGGTCAGCCTTTCGAGGGACCAGGCGGCGTTGGCGGGGCTGGTGGAAGGGAGCGGGAAAGCGGGAAAAGAAGTGGCGGGAAGGATGTACCTGTCATAGGTCTTAAGAGCCTCCCGGCCGTTGCAGAAGACCGCGCGGATGGGGGCTTCGGAAAGAAGGGCGGGGATATCGTTGGGTTCCGCCTTGCGGATGGTGCTGTCGGCGGAAAGGATGATATCGCATTTTCTGACCGTGTCCCACAGGGCGAGACGGTTATCGAGGATCAGCGCCTTTTTTTCCGGGACGGTCGTGGGTACCGGGGAGGAGAACAGCCCGGCGATGAGCGGCCAGAACCGGTTGCGGGGATGCCCGTAGTAAAACATCCCCTGCCGGGAGGCGGCTGAGGGAAAAGATCCCAGGATGAGCACCCGGCTGTCGGGGGAATAAAGGGGCTCAAAGGGATGGGTCAGGGATTCGAAAGAATGTGTTTTCATTGCTGCCTGACCTTCAGGAGGATCAGCGTCACGTTGTCCCTGCCGCCCCGGTCCAGGGCTTCGCGCAGGAGCCTGTCCGCGGCGGAACGGACGGTGCCGCCCTCCAGGAGCTTCTTTTGCAGGATCAGATCCGGTATCAGGTCGCTCAGACCGTCGCTGCAGATCAGGAAGATATCGCCGGGGCGGTATCTGACAGAGACACGGTGGGCAAAAGGATCGAATGACCCGGTCTCTTCCATGCCCAGGAATCGTGAGATGATATTGTTCCTCGGATGGAGGCGCGCTTCATCCCGGGTGATGAGGCCGGCCTCGTACATCTCATAGACGGGGGAGTGGTCCCGGCTCAGCTGCCGCAGGCTGTTTCTCCTGAACAGGTAGATCCGGCTGTCTCCCACATTGAAAACATGGGCCCGGCCGGAAGAAAAGCTGATCAGGGCCGCGGTGCAGCCCCGCGTGGTCCCGGGGAGAGAGCCGAGGCTTATGGAACGGGATATGTTTTTAAGGGCGGTCTCCCAGTCGGGTGCCGGCCTGGCCGCTTCCGAAGCGATGCCCGTCACAGCCATGTAAGCGGCGGTCTCCCCGTCCTCTTCGCCGCCCATGCCGTCACACACGGCGAAGACCGGATCTGTTGACAGGTCGAACTCGCCCTCCCGGCTGCAGCCCCGGTCTAAAATGTCCGGGGAGAAAAATTCGCCGGAAAAGTAGAAATTGTCCTCATTGTTCTGCCGCACGCGGCCGATATGGCAGCGAACGGCGCCGGAGAGGGTCATTTTCTTTTTTCTCAGGAGAAAGGGCATGGTCTCCTCTCGATCTTATTCGGGCGCTTCCGTCACCTTGGGCGTGGCGGTCGGGATCAGGGTGGGCCGGGGCGTTTTGACCGGGATCTCCGTCACGCTTGGTGTCGGCTCGACTGTGGGTTCGGGCGTTTCTCCGGTATCTTCACCGGTGCCCGCTGTGGGTTCGGGCGTTTCCGCAGGCTCGGGAGCCGGGGTCTCAGTCGGCTCGGGCGTGGCGGTCGGGACCGGGGTGGGCACGGCGGGCGTGGGGGGAAGCATGTTGAGCACCGTGTGATAGATCTCCTGCTTCCTGAAATGCCTCTGGGCGAAGGAATCCGCGTACACCATGGGGCGCAGGCCGGCGCACTGGGAGAAAGCGCCGGTGCCGATGTCCTCCACGGTGGAAGGGATCTTCAGGGTGGTGATGGCCTGGCACTGGAAGAAAGCCTGCTTGCCGATGACCTGAAGGCCCTCGGGGAGCTCGATGTCCGAAAGCTCCACACAGGCGAAGAACGCGAAATCACCGATCTTCCGGATGCTGTGGGGCAGATAGACCCTTGTGAGGGCGGGGCAGAACTGGAACAGGCATTCTGTCACCTCCTCAAGGCCCTCCGGCAGGTCGATATCCACCAGGCTGTAGCAGTCGGAAAAAGCGCCCTTCCCCAGGTCCAGTGTATTCTGGGGGATGGCGATGTTGGTCAGGTACCGGCAGAAGATGAAGGCTTCCTCCCCGATGCTCTCCAGGCTCCTGGGCAGCCTGACGGTCTCCAGGGACGTGCACCGGAAAAAGGCCCGTCTTCCTATATATTTGAGGCCCTCGGGCAGGATCAGCTTTTTGAGCGTCACGTTGTTGGCGAAAGCCATCTCCCCGATCCCCGAGACGGGATGGCCGTCCAGGACATGGGGCAGGCTGAGGGTCTCTTTTTCCCCGTAGTAACCGGTGACGGCGGCGGTATCGTCCTCAAGCACGATGTATGTCAGGTCGTCCGCGCGGGGCGTTTCCGCCAGGGCGGGGCAGACTGCCAGGATGAGGATCATGAAAAGGATCAGACATTTTTCTGCCATGACGTTCCTCCCATATTTTATAGGTAGATTATATCCTCGGCGGACCCTCCGGTCAAGAAAAATGCGGCCTCGGTCCCCCTCCCGTCCCGGGGCCCGGCGGGCGCCGTCACCGGGTCAAAAGGGCTTGCGGAGCCGGGCCGCGCGTGATAAGATGGTCAAAACCTGACGGGAGGTATGATCAAATGTCACTGATCGATCGGTTTCTGAAGTATGTGGCGCTGGATACCACCAGCGATGAGAACTGTCCGGACTGCCCTTCCTCCAAGGGACAGTGGGCCCTGGCGGAACTGCTCCGGGACGAGATGACGGCCCTGGGGATGGAGAGGGTCACCCTGGACGAGCACTGCTACGTGTACGGCTTCATCCCCGGCAATGATCCCGGAGCGCCGAATATCGGCCTGATCGCCCATATGGACACGGTGGACGCGGTGCCCGGCTCACCCATCAGGCCCAGGCGGCTCACCTACCGGGGCGGGGACATCGCGCTGAACGAGGAAAAGAACATTGTGATGCGCGTGAAGGACTTTCCGGATCTGAAGGCCCTTGAGGGCGAGGACCTGATCGTCACCGACGGCACCACCCTGCTGGGAGCGGATGACAAGGCGGGCGTGGCGGAGATCATGACGCTGTGTGAATACGTGCTGGCTCATCCGGAACTGAAGCACGGCAGGATCTCGGTCGGCTTCACCCCCGACGAGGAGATCGGCCGGGGCGCGGACCTGTTCGACGTCCCGGGCTTCGGGGCCGACTTCGCCTACACGATGGACGGCGGCGCGGTGGACGAGGTGGAGTATGAGAACTTCAACGCCGCGTCGGTGCGCGTCACGGTCCGGGGCTTCTCCATCCATCCGGGCAGCGCCAAGAACAAGATGATCAACGCCGCCAAGCTGGCCATGGAGTTCAACAGCATGCTGCCGCAGCAGGAAGCGCCGGAATACACGGAGGGCTACGAGGGTTTCTATCACCTGTGCGCCATCGAGGGCGCGGAGCAGGAGGCCCGTCTGCAGTACATCATCCGGGATCACGACCGGGCCAAATTCGAGAAGCGCAAGGAGACGGTGCGGCGCATCATCGGATATCTCAATGAGAAATACGGGGAGGAGCGCTTCCTCCTGGAGATGAAGGACAGCTACTACAATATGCGCGAGCAGGTGGAAAAGCGGCCCGAGGTGCTCGAGAGGGCCACGGAAGCCCTGAAGAAAGCGGGCCTGGAGCCGAAGTTCGTGCCCATCCGGGGCGGCACCGACGGCGCGCGCCTGAGTTTCATGGGCCTGACCTGCCCCAACCTGGGCACGGGCGGCCGCAACTATCACGGGGTCTTCGAGTTCGCCTGCGTGCGTGAGATGGAGAAGGCGGTGGAGGTGCTCAAGCACCTGATCCTCGGGTAGATCCGATAAAGAATAATACAGACTAAAAATGTTTCACGTGAAACAAAGGGGACGGACGGGCGGTCCGTGTAGCCGATGTTTCACGTGAAACATTTTTATCGCGGAGTCTTTATACGGTCTGTCAGAGAGTGACGCCCTTCTTGAAGATGGCCAGGTCGCGGAAGCCGTTCTCCTCGCTCCGGGTCTTCCGGCCGGACGCGATCCTGAGCACCAGGTCCGTCAGTTCCTGTCCCAGCTGATCCAGGGTGAGGCCGTCAAGGAGCCTTCCGGCGTTGAAGTCGATCCAGTTCTTCTTCCTTTGAGCCAGCGGGGAGTTGGACGCGATCTTGACGGTGGGCACGGGGCAGCCGAAGGGCGTGCCGCGGCCGGTGGAGAACAGCACCATCTGGGCGCCGGAGACTGCCAGGGCCGTGGAAGCCACCAGGTCGTTGCCCGGCGCGCTGAGCAGGTTGAGCCCTTTTTCGGTCAGCCTCTCGCCGTAGGAGAGCACGTCCCGGACGGGGGAGGAGCCGCTCTTCTGGGTGCAGCCCAGCGCCTTGTCCTCCAGGGTGGTGATGCCGCCCGCCTTGTTGCCCGGAGAGGGATTTTCGTACACGGGCATGTGGGAGGAGGTGAAGTAATCCTTGAAGTCGTTGATGAGCTTCACGGTCTTGTCAAAGACCGCCTCATCGACGCAGCGGCCCATCAGGATCGTCTCGGCGCCGAACATCTCCGGCACCTCGGTGAGGATGGTGCTGCCGCCCATGGCCGTGAGGGTATCCGAGAAGCGGCCGATGGTGGGATTGGCGGAGATGCCGCTCAGGCCGTCGCTGCCGCCGCACTTGAGGCCCACCACCAGCTGATCCGCCGGGCAGGGCACGCGGCGGTCGTCTTTCATGCCGTCCGCCAGTTCGCGCAGGAGCTTCATGCCCGCTTCGATCTCATCCTCCGCTTCCTGGCAGATCAGCGTGCGCAGGCGCTGGGGGTCATGCTCGCCCAGCCGCGCCAGTATCTCGGCCACGCCGCTGTTCTCACAGCCCAGGCCCAGCAGCAGCACGCCGCCGGCGTTGGGATGGACCGCCAGGCCCGCCAGGGCCCTGTGGGTATTGTCCTGATCCTCGCCCAGCTGGGAGCAGCCGTAGGGATGGGTGAAGGCGTATACGCCCTCCACGGCGCCGCCCACGAGGCACTGGGCCTTTTTCTCCAGGGCCTGGGCCACGTCGTTGACGCAGCCCACGGTGGGCAGGATCCAGATCTCGTTGCGGATGCCGGGCCGGCCCGATTTACGCGGATAGCCCATGAAGGTGGCGGGCTCGATGTGTTTTTCCGGGACGGGAACGGGGCTGTAGGTGTATTCCAGGGTCCCTTTGAGCAGGGTGTGCAGGTTGTTCGTGTGCACGTGGGCTCCCTCGGGGATATCCTCCGTGGCCTCTCCGATGGGATAGCCGTACTTGATCACCGGCTCCCCTTTGCGGATATCCCGCAGGGCGGCCTTATGGCCCATGGGCAGGTCTTCCGTCAGGGTCACGCTGCCGCCCTCGTAAGGCACGGTCTCACCTTTCTTTAAAGGCCTGAGCGCCACAGCCACCATGTCCTCGGGCCGGATCTTCAGCAGTGCGTTCATTTTCAGCCCTCCAGTGCTTTTTTGAAGGCGGCCGCGGCGCCCTCTTTCCTGATCAGGGACAGGGTATCGGCGACGAATTTTTCGAGCCCGGGCACCTTCGTCAGATCCGTGCCCCAGAAGCTTTCGTTGGCGAGCACGTCTTTGACCAGCTTTTCCGGGGCCTCGTCCCTGCGGTCATAGTAGAATTTGAGCACATCCGGGTCATCGCTGACGGTGTACTCGCCGCCGCCGGGCCTCACGCAGGTCATCTCCCGGTCCTTGAGCGATCTGATATCATTGGAATAGAAGGCGATATAGGCGGCCAGGGCCGTGGCCAGGCAGGGCGGCAGGGCTTTTTTCTCATCCACGTAGTCCAGCAGCGTGGGCAGGTTCCTGGCGCGGTACTTGGAGGTGGAGTTGAGGGTGATGCTCAAAAGGGCGTGGTCCACGAAGGGATTGTTGAAGCGCTCTTCGACGGCCGCGGCGAAGGCGTCCAGGTCCTTCTTGTCCAGGGGCAGGGTGGGGATCACTTCTTCCTGGAGCATTTTGTTCATGAAGGAGCGGACTGTCTCGTCCTGCATGCAGTCCCGCACGATGTTGAAGCCGGCCAGATAGGCGCCGGGCACGAAACCGGTGTGGGCGCCGTTGAGGATGCGCACCTTGCGCTTCTTGTAGGGGGTCACGTCCGGCACCACTTTGACGGGCACTTCGGCCTTTTTGAAGGGCAGGCGGTCTTCCAGGCCGTCCGGGCCCTCGATGGCCCAGAAGCCGAACACCTCGCCCACGTCGATGAGGGGATCGTCATAGCCGTTCTTCTCCGCCAGGGCTTTCACTTCCTCGGGATCGCGGATACGGCCGGGCACGATGCGGTCCACCAGGGTGGAGCAGAAGACTACTTCTTCTTCCACCCATTTTTTGAAGCCGGGCTCCAGGCCCCAGTCGGCGATATGCTGATCCACGCACTTTTTCAATTCCTTGCTGTTGTTGTCGATCAGCTCGCAGGGCAGGATCGTCAGGCCCTTGAGGCCGGCGCTGTAGCGCTCGAAGAGCACCCGGGTCAGCTTGGCCGGATAGCTCGCCGGCGGGCACTGGTCGAAACGGCTCCCGCTGTCGTAGACGATGCCGGCCTCGGTGGTGTTGGAGACCACGATCTCCAGCGCTTCGCTGCGGGCCACTTCAAGCACCTTGTCCCATTCCTCATAGGGGTTGAGGCAGCGGCTCACGCAGGAGATGACGCGCTTGTCATCCACCTTCTCGCCGTTTTCCCGGCCCCGCAGGTAGAGGGTGTACAGGCCTTCCTGGGCGTTGATCATCTTGGAGAGGCCCTGGGGGATGGGCTGCACCAGCACCACTTTGCCGTTGAAGCCGGCTTTTTCGTTGGCGATGTCGATAAAATCGTCAACGAAAGCTCTCAAAAAGCCGCCCTCACCGAACTGCAGCACTTTTTCCGGAGCTTCGGGAAGGATGTAGCCCTTGTATCCGCTGGACTTAAGGACTTCGTAATTCAGGACCGCCATATGATTTGACCTCCTTTTTTATACCGGATATTCAATTGAAGAATACTCCGTCCTGTGCGGCGCGTCAACAGAAAAAGAACAAATAACCGGGAAGGAAGGTTGCGGACCGGCGGAAAAATTGTTATAATCCATAACAGATACAGGATCAGGGCGCTTTTTCTTCAGAGCGCCGTACCGGAAAGACCGCCTTTTCAGAGGGGACAGGATGGATCGGAAAACAGAGGATATCATGATAAAAGACCTTTCGGCGGAGGATCTGATTCGTCTCTGCCGGAAGGACGGATACGCTCTGCGCGGCTGCGTTTCCCTGGCGGGGACGCCGGGGGAAAGCGTCTGCCGGGACGCGGTGTACGCGTGTCTTGAGGACGGGATCTCCCCGGAGGGCCTGAAGGCCGCCGACGCCTGTTCGGCCGTCGGCCTTGGCAGCGCCCTGTTCTTTGCCTTCAGCCGGACCGGGGAAAAGCGCTGGCGTGAAGCGCTGGATGAGATACACAGGGTCCTGAAGGCGCGTTTTCCCGACGGAAACACCGCCAGGGAGCGCGTCACGGTGCAGCCCTTTTTCGCGGCGTATGACGTCCTCTTCGGCGGCCGCAGGGACGCGGCGGGGTCGGCGGCCCTGTTTTTGAAGGCCCATCCCCTGTACGCCGGCGTTAACAGCGCGCCGGGATGGTACCTGGCGGCGCTCATCGACACCGTGGACGGCATGGACGAGCAGATCTACGAGCATTACCGGGCGGCCGCGGACCTGTTCCGGCAGGCGGCGGTGCCGAAGGAGACGGACAGCGCCCTTTATATCTACGCGCTTTTAAAGGGCGTGAGGCTCCATCTGCTGGACGGGGATCTGTATCAGCCCGTCATCAAAAAAGCGTTCTCACGTCTGGGACAGGATAGCCCGGAAGGTCCGGGAGCGTATCTCCTGGCCCTGTCCGAATACCGGAGGCAGCGATGGAATTATTGAGCGTGACCTGCTGCAGCGCCAGCATCCTTCTGGACCCGGACGGGGATTACTACGCCCGGGAGGCGGCGGACCTTTTTTTGAACGGTGAAAAGCTCCGGCGGGAGGAGCGCTCCGTGTTCGATCTGACCGGCCTGATGCCGGATACGGAGTATCTTTTGACCGCCGTGTATCCCGACCGGGAGGACCGTTTCGCCTTCCGCACGGAGAAGGAGACCTGCAAACTGGACGTCCGGCGCTTCGGCGCCGTCGGCGACGGGGCCCATGACGACACGGCGGCCCTGCAGGCGGCCATCGCCTGCTGCCCGGACTTCGGGCGCGTGTGCGTGCCCCCCGGGGTGTATCTGACGGGCCCCCTGTTCCTCAAAAGCCGCATCACCCTGGAGATCCGCGAAGGCGCGGTGCTGAGCCTGATCACGGACCGGGACGCCTTCCCCGTGCTGCCCGGCGTCACTTTCACCGGTGACGGGGAATACCTTCTGGGCTCTTTCGAGGGCAATCCCCTGGACAGCTACGCCTCCGCCCTGACGGGCATCGGCCTTGAGAAGGTGCGCGTGGTGGGCGGCGGTACCGTGGACGGGCGCGCGAACGAAGGGGACTGGTGGGTGGAGCCCAAGAAGCGCCGGGGCGCCTGGCGGGGCCATCTGCTGTATCTGAAGGACTGTTCCGACGTGCTGGTGGAGGGGATCACCTTCCGCAACAGCCCCTGCTGGAACCTGCATCCCGCTTTTTCCGAGGACCTGCGCTTTCTGTGCGTGCGCGTCCAGGCCCCCGCGAACAGCCCGAACACCGACGGTTTCGATCCCCAGAGCTGCCGGAAGGTGCGCCTGCTGGGCACCCTGTTCACCGTGGGAGACGACTGCATCGCCATCAAATCCGGCAAGATCTACATGGGCAGGACCTACCATACCCCCTGTGAGGACGTGGAGATCGCCCACTGCGCCATGCTGGACGGCCACGGCGGCGTCACGGTGGGCAGCGAGATGGCCGGCGGCGTGAGGCACGTCAGGGTGCACCACTGCTACATGCGGGGCAGCGACCGCGGGCTGAGGATCAAGACCCGCCGGGGCCGGGGCCGGAATGGGGTGATCGACGACATCCGCTTCGAGGACGTGCGCATGGAGGGAGTGAAGGTGCCCCTGGCGGTCAACAGCCTGTATTTCTGCGACCCGGACGGCCACGCCCCCTGGGTGCAGAGCCGGGAGCCCGAACCTGTGGACGACTCCACGCCCGCCGTCGGCACGATCGTTTTCGAGCGCGTCACCGCCCGGGACTGCGAGGGCTGCGCCGCCTACATCCTGGGCCTGCCGGAAAAACCGGTGGAAAAGGTCCTGCTCAGGGACTGCCGCTTCACCTTCAAACAGGACGCGAAGCCCGTCCAGGCCGTGATGGCGGACGGCGCCGGGCCCGTGTGCCGGCAGGGCGTGATCAACGGGTTCGTCAGGGATTTGGTGCTCGAGGATGTGGTCATGGAAGGCATCACCGGCGACAGAGTCACCGGTGTGCAGTAATATAAGGAGGAAACTTGATATGGATATCCGCTATTCCTGCAATCAGCGCGACTTCAAGCGCTACACCACCGAGGAGACCCGCAAAGAGTTCCTGATCGAGAAGCTCTTTGAAAAAGACGAGGTCATCGCGGTGTACAGCCACGTGGACCGGATGGTCACCCTGGGCATCATGCCCGTGACGGAGAAGGTATCCATCGACAAGGGCATCGATATCTGGAAGAATTTCGGCACGGAATACTTCCTGGAGCGCCGGGAGTGCGGCATGTTCAACGTGGGCGGCCCCGGAAGGGTCACGGCGGACGGCAAGGCGTACGACCTGGACTACAAGGACTGCCTGTACATCACCCGCGGCG
>CACZOZ010000062.1:0-3783 GCA_902782865.1 uncultured Eubacteriales bacterium | reverse complement strand
GACCGGAGGGAGTCCCGGCGGGCGTGGATCCGGGAAAAGCTGCCGGACAAACGGATCTATAACGAGGGCAGCGACCTGATCGCGGACGGGCAGTGCGAAGCCGTGATGATCTGCGTGCCCCACTACCAGCACCCGGGCCTGGCCATCGACGCGATGAGGCACGGGCTGCACGTGCTGGTGGAAAAGCCGGCGGGGGTGTACACCCTCCAGGTGCGGGAGATGAACGCGGAGGCGGACAAGCATCCGGAGCTCACCTTCGCCATGATGTTCAACCAGAGGACCAACTGCGTGTACCGCAAGCTCAAGCAGATGATCGACGGCGGCGAGCTCGGCGCCCTCAAGCGGGTGAGCTGGCTGATCACCGACTGGTACCGCACCCAGATGTACTACGACTCCGGCGCCTGGCGCGCCACCTGGTCCGGCGAGGGCGGCGGCGTGCTGCTGAACCAGTGCCCCCATCAGCTGGACCTGCTCCAGTGGCTCTGCGGCCTGCCCACGAAAGTGCGCGCCTTCTGCCATGAGGGCAAATGGCACGACATCGAGGTGGAGGACGACGTGACCGCCTACCTGGAGTATGAAAACGGCGCCACCGGCGTGTTCGTCACCACCACCGCCGACGCCCCCGGCACCAACCGCCTGGAGGTCACGGGCACGCTGGGCAAGGTGGTGTGCGAGGACGGGAAGCTCATCTTCTCCCGCCTGAAGACCGACGAGCGGGAATGGTGCGCCACCTGCCCCGAAGGCTTCAAGGCGCCGGACTGTGAGACCTTCGAGGTGGAGACCGACGGGCAGAACCCGCAGCACCCCGCCGTGATGAACGCCTTCGCGGATCATATCCTGCGGGGCGGGCCCCTCGTGGCCGACGGCCGGGAGGGCATCCGCGGCCTGACGCTCTCCAACGCCATGCACCTGTCCAGCTGGCTGGGAAAGCCGGTCACCATCCCCTTTGACGAAGAGCTCTTCAAAAGCATGCTCATGGAGCGCTGCAAGAATTCCCGCCGCAAGGAAGACGCGGACATCACCTTCAACACCGAGGGCAGCTACTGACGAGCCCGCCCCGGCCATGGATCGGAGGAGCCGGATATGCTCAACGAGATCGCCGAACAACTGCGCCACGTGATCGACGCCCTGGCATCGGACCTGTACCATCCCCTGGGGGAGATCCCCCTGGAAGGCTTCAAGACGGACCGGGAGCTTTCCCTGGCGGAAGCGGAGAAACTGCCCCGGCAGCCCTTCCCCGAAAACACCGTGTGGGGGCAGCCCCGGGACTACGCCTGGATGTTCGGCCGCTTCACCGTGCCCGAGAGCGCCCGGGGCGAAAGGATCGTCATGGACCTTCAGCCCGGGGGCGAGGCCACACTGTTCGTCAACGGCCGGGCTTTCGGCGCCCGCCGGGCGGACCGGCTGGATCATCCCCATCACTACATCTGCGACCAGACCGTCGCGGAAAATGCGCGGGGCGGGGAGGAGATCGCCGTGGCCATGGAGGTCTACGGCGGCACGCCCCTGCCGGTCGATCCGAACCGGCCCCTGTTCCCCGACAAAGAGATCACCTTCGCCCCGAACGCGCCCAAAGTGACGGGACGCAGCACCTACGGCTTCTGGAACGAGGAGGCCTACCAGCTGTGGCTGGACCTGACGGTGCTCCGGGACGTGTGTGGGTACCTGGACCGGAACGACGGCTTTAAGGAAGCGCTGGAAGCGGGCTTTGAAAAACTGCTGGACTTCCTGGACCTGGAAAAGCCCCTGCCCCAAAGACGCGAAGCCTGCGTGAAGGCCCGGGAGATCATCGCGCCTTTAAGGGAGGCCCACAACGGCACCTTCGCCGCCTCCATGGGCGTGGTGGCCAATTCCCACCTGGACTACGCCTGGCTGTGGCCCATCGGGGAGACCCGCCGCAAGACCGCCCGCACCTTCGCCGCCCAGCTGCGTTTATTGAAGGAATACCCGGAGGCCGTCTTCCTGGCCAGCCAGTGCGCCGAGTACGAGCTGTGCCGGCAGCACTACCCGGAGCTGTTCGAGGAAGTGAAGGCCGCCGTCAAAGAGGGCCGCTGGATCGCCGACGGGGGCATGTGGGTGGAGCCGGACACCAACCTGGCCGGGGGCGAGAGCCTGATCCGCCAGTTCCTCTACGGCAGGAGATATTTCCGGGAAGTGCTGGGGGTGGAGAGCCGGGTGGCCTGGCTGCCGGATACCTTCGGCTACAGCGCGGCCCTGCCCCAGATCATCAGGGGCTTCCATATGACGGGCCTCACCACCCAGAAGATCTTCTGGAGCTATAACGACGCGGATCCCTTCCCCCATCACGCCTTCCTGTGGCGCGGGCTGGACGGGAGCATGATCCCCACCTTCCTGCACATGTTCTACGAGACCCAGGTGGACGCGGCCACGGTGCACAAGCGCTGGGTGAGCCGCCTGGAGACGGACGGGAGCGGGGACTTTTACCTGCCCTTCGGCTACGGGGACGGGGGCGGCGGGCCCACCCGGGACGACATGGAGCAGGTGCGCCGGCAGAAGGACCTGCAGGGCGCGCCGAAGCTCTACTGGATCTCCCCGGAGGACTACCTGAAAAAGCGCGACAACGGCAGCCTGCCGGTCTACCGGGGCGAGCTGTATGTGACCTGCCACCGGGGCACCTACACTTCCCAGGCCGAAGTCAAAAAGGGCAACCGCCGCGCGGAGCGGACTTTAAGGGCCTGGGAGATGCTCGAGGCCGTCAGCGCCTTTACGGGCCGCGGCCCCTATCCCGCGGAAGAGATCGAGAAGAGCTGGAAGCTGCTTTTGACCAACCAGTTCCACGACATCCTGCCCGGATCCTCCATCGCCGACGTGTATGTCAGGGCCCGGGCGGAGCTCAGGGCCATCCGGGAAAAAAGCATGGACCGCGCCCGGGACGCGCTGTGCGCCCTCGCCCTGCCGGGGAGGGGCTGCACCGTGTTCAATCCCTCCTCCCACAGGGTGACGCGCCTGATACGTTTGGACGAGAGCTATTCTTCCGGCGCCGCCGCCCCGGACGGGAGGACCTTCCCCGCCGAAAAGGACGGGAAGGGAGCGCTGGTGCTTGCGGACCTTGAGCCCATGAGCGCGGTGACGCTCACCCCCGCGAAAGCGGGCCCGGACCCCGGGGCGAAACTTTACGCGGACGGGGAGAACTACATTTTCGAGAACAGCGTCCTTACAGCCGCGGTGAACGCCCGCGGGGAGCTCCTCTCCATGAAGCTCAGGGGAAGCGATCGGGAGCGGGTGCGCTCAACGTCCAACGTGTTCCACCTCTACCGGGACCTGCCGAGGAAGTTCGACGCCTGGGACATCGACAGCCAGACCGAGCGGCGGGAAGTGCCCCTTGACGCGCAAAACGAGGCCGCGATCGAGAAGGCAGAAGGGCTCTACGCGCAGCTGAAGGTGACGACGCGCTTCGGATCCTCCGCTCTCTGCCAGAAGATCCGGCTCACGGCGGGCGCATCTCAACTGGAATTCATCACCGAGGCCGAATGGCATGAGTGCCACCGCCTGCTCAAGGTGTCCTTCGACACGGGCATCGACGCGGACACGGCCGCCCACCGGATCCAGTTCGGCTTCCTGGAACGGCCGGCCCACCGGTCGAGGAACTACGACCGCGACCGGTTCGAGGTGAGCGCCCACACCTGGACCGCCCTGAGGGACGCCTCCCGGGGCGCGGCCGTGCTCAATGACTGCAAATACGGCGTGTCCGTCAACGACGGCGTGATCGGCCTGAGCCTCTTAAGATCCCCGAAGTACCCGGATCCGGAGGCGGACATGGGG
>CACZOZ010000061.1:0-2460 GCA_902782865.1 uncultured Eubacteriales bacterium | reverse complement strand
GCCGAAGGTCTCCCGCTCCTTGTCCCCCGCGGGCTGGGTGTATATAAGGCCCTGCCGGTCCCCGGCCCTCAGGTCCATGGGGCAGGCCGCCACGTGCATCCAGCGGATGTGATTGGCCCCGCTCTCCCGGATCCACTGCGCGTCGGCGTCGTGCAGCCATTCGGGCACGATCCCGCTCTGGGCCCATTCGTTCGAGGCGCGCTGGGCGTAGCCCCTGAGCCATACAGGCCGGTCGTTGATGAGGACGCCCCGGTCCGGATCGTAACCGACCTTGCGGAAGCCCGTCACGATCTCATATGTATCGACGGCCGCGCCGCCACGCTCCAGGGTGATCTCGACCCGGTACAGCGCGGGACGGGAGGGCTCCCAGAACTCAAGCCCCTGGACCGGGCAGGACAGCCGGATCACGCTCACGCATTCCGGGTCGCTCTCCGTGGGCCTGACCTCATCCTCCCCCCGGGGCACGGCCCGCCCGTTCTCCCACCGGTAGGCGTCATCGGGGACGAGGGTCATCGGCGCGCGCCATCCGAAGTGGGAGGGGACCGATACAGGTCCCGACTCAAAGGCCGCGGCGGTCGCGCCGTCGGGGCCGATGAGCCGCGCCGAGACACGGCACTCCGCCGCTTTCGGCGACAGGTTGCGCACCTCGGCCCATACATGGACGACGGCCGCGCGGCCGGGGATGTCGAACCCGTCCGCCCACACATAAGTGCCCGTGCTCTTTAAGTTGGCGTACAGGGGCAGCGTAAGGTGCACGTCGTTTTTGAAGAAGATCCTCACCGGCTGCGTCAGGCCGCCCAGGGTGGGGTTGAAATCGTTGCAGTTCCAGAAAAAGCCCACGCCCTCCTGTTCCACCGGCACTTTCTCATCCTGGCTCAAAAGGAAGGCGCCGGGGACCGCGCCGGGAAGGTTGGGCGTCTCGGCGATGCAGAAGGGGATGTTCCGGGTGCAGGTGTTGTCCGTGGCCACGGCGATCACGTTGTGCCCGGACATATCCAAAAAGGGCGTGAGGTCGAACCCGAAGGGACCCACGCCCGTTTCGCGATACCCGGCAAGAGCGCCGTTGACATACACATAGCAGGTCTGCCGCACGCCCTCGAAGGCCATCAGCACCCGCCCGCTCCGATGCTCGGGCGGGATATCAAGATCGTTCCTGTAAAAAGCGCAGGTGCGCTTCTGGGCGCTGCCGGCGTCCTCGATGGGCCGGGAGAACAGGTCGCTGCCGTTGAAGGTATGGGGCAGCGTGACCTCCTCCCAGTCCCGGTCGTGATAGTCCCGGTCCGTCGGGGCCCGTCCGTTCAGATCCCGGCACTTTTCCACGGCGTCCTTCAAGGGAAAAGCGTCCGCCGCTCGGAAGCGCCAGCCGTGATGGAAGTAGAAGCTGTTACTCATCCCCGTCCTTCAAATAGGCGGCGCACTGGGGGTATCGTTTCAGTTCCCGCACCACCAGTTTGCAGATCTCATTCGCGCCGTAAGCGTTGAAATGGGTCTTGTCGTCGTGCCCGTCCGGGAAATCCGGGTCTTCCCCCGGCTTTAAGCGCACGAACAGTTCCGCCGTTTTTTCCTCTCCCAGGCTCAGGTACATTTTACGGCTGTCCGCCTTCAGGTCACACAGGGGGATATTCCTTTCCGCGGCCAGCTTCCGCATGGCCCGGGGATACTCCCCGTGGGTGTAGAGCATGCTGCCGCCGCCCACGAAAAAGCGCCTGGATACGGGGGTGATGAGCACCGGCAGCGCGCCCCGGGACAGGGCCGTCTCGCAGTAGCGCCAGAGCTCTTCCGGGTAGGTGGTATCCGGGTCCGTATGACGCTCATCGTCCTTCTCGTCGTTGTGGCCGAACTGGATGAGGAGCATGTCCCCATCCCTCAATTCCTTTTCCACCGGCTCGAAGAGCCCTTCCTCCCGGAAGCTGCGGCTGGAGCGCCCGGACAGGGCGCGGTTGCGCACCTCCACGCCCTCCCTCACGTATCGGGGAAGGGCCCAGCCCCATCCCCGGAAGGGGGGCTTGTTGTCATCCACCGTGGAATCACCGATGATATGGATCACTGGCATGCTCACCACTCCTTAAAGACCTGCTCAAGGTCGATCACGCAGACCTGGCCGACACCGTTCTCATCCGGATTGGAGAAGAGGATCTGGTCCCCTTTGCGGTTGAAGGAGGGATGCTGATGATCCGCGCCGGTCTTGCAGCGGCCCGTCGAAGCGATGAGCTTCGCCTTCTTCGTGGCGCGCTCGATCAGGACCACGCCCTCCTGCACCGTGGTGCCCAGGTAGCTGATCCGGTCGGCGCAGAGCCACTTGTGGTCCCGGCTGATGCAGGGATGCAGCAGCTGCAGGGAAGTGGCGGCCACGTCGAAATGCCGGCCGTCCTTGTCACCGATGATGATATTGCCGGTATGGGTCTCGCCCTTGTCCCCGTCCACGAATCCCGCGGGGTCCAGCTTCATCAGGGCCATCTC
>CACZOZ010000060.1:0-4154 GCA_902782865.1 uncultured Eubacteriales bacterium | reverse complement strand
TTCCCCCAACGACGTGCCCGGCTATGACAAGGATCAGTACATCGATCCCGCCATCCTGGCCAATGTCAAGGGCGGCAGCTACGCCTACCAGGATGCGGACGGCAACTACTACGTGTCCGGTTTCGGTCTGAGCTATTAAGATCAAAAACAGCTTCCGCGATATCCCTTCAGGTGAGCGGGAGCGGTGAAAACTCCCGTTAAAGGAAGGATCCGTCCGGGTGATGAGCCCGGGCGGATCTTTTTTTATCGGTCAAACGGGATCTTTTACAGGAATTACCTTCCGTCCGGCGTATTTTTTTTCTGATCCTGTTGATGAGGAGGCTTTATCATGCCCGGTCCCATGGGAAGGAGCCGTTACCTGACGGACGACGAGAAAAAATCGGCCCCGAAGGTGACGAAGGCCCTTTTGAAGCGCGTATTTTCCTATCTCACACCCTATTGGAAGCAGCTCGTCCTGGTGCTCACCTGCATCGCCGTGTCCTCGGTGCTGGGCCTGTTCCCCTCGATCCTGACGGGCTCGATCGTGGACGCCCTGACGGGAAGGGACCTGGGCGGCTGGATCGGCCGGGGGGTCGCGGCCCTCGTCAGGCTGATCCTTCTGTCCCTGGCGCTGCACCTTTTATCCAATCTCATCGGCGTGGGGCAGAACTATCTCAACAACTGGATCGCGCAGCATATCTCCTTCGATATGCGCAACCAGATGTACCGCCACCTGCAGAAGATGTCCCAGAGGTTCTACACCACCGCCAATCAGGGAGACATCATCACCCGTATGACCAGCGACATTTCCGGGGTGGAATCGGTCATCACGGGGACCTTCACCAGCATCCTGTCCAATTCCATCACCCTCGTGGCCGCGGTCATCGCCATGTTCCAGAAAAACTGGATCCTGGCCCTGGCGGGCCTGGTGATCGTGCCCCTCTTCACCCTGCCCACCCGCATGGCCGGCCGGACCCGCTGGAAGCTGGCCGGGCAGGCCCAGGAGTGCAACGACGAGATCAACGGCATCCTCAACGAGACACTGTCGGTGTCCGGCCAGCTGCTGGTGAAGCTCTTCGGCCGGGAGGACGCGGAATATGACCGCTACAAGGAAGCCAACAGCCGCATGATCGCCCTGAATATCCGGGAAAGGATGGCGGGCCGCTGGTTCTTCATGCTCCTGAGCACCCTCACCACCATCGGCCCCATGCTGATCTACCTGATCGGCGGCATTTTGATGATGGAGCACTCAAGCACTCTCACCGTGGGCGACATCACCGTGCTGGTGGCGCTGCTGGGCAGGATGTACGGGCCCGTCAACAGCCTGATGAACATCCAGGTGGACTGGATCCGCTCCATGGCCATGTTCACCCGCCTGTTCGAGTACTACGACATGAAGCCGGAGATCGACGATAAAGAGGGCGCGAAGGAGCTCAAAAACGCGAAGGGCCACGTGCACTTCGATCATGTCGACTTTTCCTATGACGGGGACCGCATGATCCTCAAAGACATCACGTTCGACTTAAAGAGCGGCGACTGCGTGGCCATCGTGGGCCCCAGTGGCAGCGGAAAGAGCACCATCGTCAATCTGATCCCCCGCCTGTGGGATGTCACCTCCGGTTCCGTCACCT
This sequence comes from uncultured Eubacteriales bacterium, assembly GCA_902782865.1. GTDB lineage: Bacteria > Bacillota > Clostridia > Christensenellales > Aristaeellaceae > RUG756. The sequence goes on along the minus strand of CACZOZ010000060.1, from coordinate 2,544 downwards.
TCGACGGCACGGATGTGAGAGATCTGACGCTCCATTCCCTCCGGGACGAGGTGGGCGTCGTCACCCAGGAGACCTATCTGTTCAACGGCACCATCCGAGACAACCTGCTCTACGCCAAGCCGGACGCCACCGAGGAGGAAATGATCGACGCCCTCAAAAAGGCGAATATCTACGATCTCATCCTGCGCCAGCCCGAGGGCCTGGATACCCCGGTGGGCAACCGGGGCCTGAAACTCTCCGGCGGGGAGAAACAGCGCATCTCCATCGCCAGGGCCCTGCTCAAGGATCCGGCCCTGCTGATCTTCGACGAGGCCACTTCCGCCCTGGATTCCATCTCCGAAGCGGCCATCCAGGCGGCCATCGAGCCCCTGATCGAGGAAAGGACCTCCATCCTCATCGCCCACCGCCTCTCCACCATCCTGGCCGCCGACGAGATCCTGGTGGTGAAGGACGGTCAGATCGTGGAAAGGGGCCAGCACAAGGATCTGGTCCACGCCGGCGGCACCTATCAGGAGCTCTACGAGACCCAGTTCAGCAAGGCCCTGGAAACTTAACGAAAGAAAGTCAACGGAATAGCACTCGAACGATAACAGGGATGCCGGGCAGCCGCCCGGCATCCCTGTTTTGCGGATCTGTTTTTTTATATGTTCTTCCTTTTCTTCAGGTATCCTGCCCGTAATACGCTCCAGCGCCGTGCTTGCGCAGGTAGTGCTTGTCAAGGAGCACCCGCTGCATCTCTCCCTTTTCCGGGGAGATCATCTGGGCGTGCCAGTTCATGAAAGCCACCTCTTCCATCACCACCGCGTTGTGCACGGCGTTCATGGCGTCCGTGCCCCAGGCGAAGGGGCCGTGGCTGTTCACCAGCACGCCGGGGACCGCGTCCGGGTCCTTTTGCGAAAAAGTCTCGATGATCACGTTCCCGGTCTCAAGCTCATACTCCCCTTTGATCTCCTCTTCCGTCATCAGGCGGGTGCAGGGGATCTCGCCGTAGAAATAATCCGCGTGGGTCGTTCCCATGGGGATGATGCCTTTGCCCGCCTGGGCGAAGGAAGTGGCCCAGCGGCTGTGGGTGTGCACCACGCCGCCGATGTTTTTGAACGCCCGGTACAGCGCCGCGTGGGTGGCCGTATCGCTGGAAGGCTTCCATTTGCCCTCCACCTTCTTCCCGTTGAGGTCCACCACCACCATGTCCTCCCAGGTCATGCCGTCGTAGTCCACCCCGGAGGGTTTGATGACGATCAGGCCCTTTTCCCGGTCCACGGCGGACACATTGCCCCAGGTAAAGGTGACCAGGCCGTATTTGGGCAGGAGCAGATTGGCTTCGCAGACGGTCTTTTTCAGCTGTTCAAGCATTTCATCCTCCGATAAGATCACACGCGCACCGGCAGCACCAGGAACAGGTAATCATTCCCCTCCGGCGGGATCACCATGCAGGGAGACACCTTGGAATTGAAGCACATGCACACCTGTTCGGTGCCGATGTTCTTGATCACGTCCAGGAGATACTTGGAGTTGAACGCTATCTCCAGCTCGTTGCCCTCGAACTGGATCACGATCTCGTCCCTCACCTCGCCCTTTTCCGCGCTGGACCGCATCTCCAGGGTGCCGTCGTTATTGATCTTGAAGTAGATCAGGTTGTTCTTGCCTTCCCTGGCCATCAGGCTGCAGCGCTCCACGGAACGGTCAAAGGCCTGGGTGGAAGTCTTGATCTGGGTGGTCCAGGTCTTGGGCAGGATGCGCTGATAATCGATGAATTCCCCGTTGAGCAGGGTGGAGAACACCTTGACGTTGTCAAAGATATACTCGATCCTGTTGTCCGCCAGGCGCATCTCCATTTCGGCCTTCTCGTCGTCCGGCAGGATCTTGGCGATCTCGCTGACGCAGCGCCCGGGCACCACGAACGCGATCTTATCCCTGCTTTCCCCGATCACGTCCCGGGGGAGACGCCGCATGGCCATCCGGAACCCGTCCAGGCCCACCGTGATGATCTCACCGGGATAGACCTCCGTCAGCACACCGGTGAGGATCTTGCGGCTCTCGTCATTGGACACGGCGAACAGCACGCTCCCCAGGGCATCCTTGTAGCGGGCGCAGGGCACGAACACAGAGGAAGATCTCTCGATCTCGTAGATCTCCGGGAACTCGTCCGGATCCATCCCCATCAGGTTGGAAGAACTGGCGCCGGATACGATCCTGACCCTTCCGGAGTCCTTCGCCTCGATCAGGACCGTGTCACCGGTCTGGTAACGGGCCAGATCATACAGGAATTTGCCCGGGAGCACCGCTTCGCCCGGCATTTCCACCACGGCGGGGATCTCCGCCTGGATGGACATATCCCCGTCGGTGCAAGTCAGCAGCGTCTTTTCCGGCTGCGCCGAGATGTGCACGCCGTTATAGATGTTCTTGACGGCCCGGGGGGAGATGGCGCGGGTCACGATGTTCAGCCCGTAGTTGAGATCCTGAGTTGCGATGGTCAGCTTCATTCACATCACCTGTTTCGTAATAATAGTAATAAAAGATATCAATATCGTCGTATCAGTAGGG
>CACZOZ010000059.1:0-3879 GCA_902782865.1 uncultured Eubacteriales bacterium | reverse complement strand
ATCTCGCACATGCGCTTGGTGGCTCCCATCACGTTGGTGGGGTTCACCGCCTTGTCGGTGCTCACCATGATGAAGCGTTTGACGCCGTATTTCTCGCAGGCTTTGACCACATTGAGGGTGCCGAACACGTTGTTGCTCACGGCCTAGCACACATTGCGCTCCATCAGGGGCACGTGCTTGTGAGCCGCGGCGTGCAGCACGATATCCGGCGTATTCTCCTTGAATATCTTGTCGATCTTGTCCGCGTCGCATACACTGGCGATCTCGACCTTGAGGTTCAGATCCGCCTTATAGCGGAACTTCAATTCCTGCTGGATATCGTATGCGCCGTTCTCATACACATCCAGGATCGTAAGACGGTCGGGCCTGCAGCGGGCGATCTGGCGGGCCAGCTCGGATCCGATGGATCCTCCCCCGCCGGTGATCAGCACTTTCTTGCCCCGGTACCAGCGCATGGTCTCCTCGTCCAGGAAATTGCTGGCGGAGCGGAACAGAAGATCCTCCACCTCAAAATCGTGGATATGCCGTTTGCCGCCCTCGTCGGTGCTGAGGGTGGGATAGTCGTAGGTCTTGATCTTGTAGCCCAGGGATTTGTAAAAACCGAACAGCTCGGACCGTCTCTCGGCGGTGACGTTCGGCAGGGCGAACACCACTTCCTGAACGGAGAGACGCTCCAGACGCTCCTTTAAGCCCTCGCCGTTGGACAGCACGGGCACGCCGTAGATCTCCCGGCCCACCTTGCCGCTGTCCGTCTCCACGAAGCAGACCGGCCTGTAAGTGGCCTTGGGATTCTGCAAAAGCTCATCGGCGAGCATCGCGCCGACGCTGCCGGCGCCGATGATGGCGATCTTGATGCGGTTTTTGACGGTGTGCTCATTCGGGAAGGACGTGCCCGTGGTGCTCTTGAGGACCGCGAGAGCTGTGCGCTCCAGCCAGGTCTGGCTGGACCTTCCCTGATAGATCCACTGATAGAACAGGCGGATGGAGATACACGCCAGCAGGTCCAAAGTGAAGAGGGATACCGCCCGAACGAACGTGACGATGCTGGGAAAGAAATTGCGCAGCAGCACGAATATCAGGCACGCGATGCCGTCCGCGCAGATCAGGCCCATATACTCCTTCGGCCCGGCGTAACGCCAGATCTGGTCATAGACCTTCAGGATGAAACGGACGACGAACACGCATATAAGGCCGATGGAAGCGTAAAAAAAGGCCTGCCACATCGTGAGTACATCGACATGACTGGGATAGATCACCAGGATGAACAGCGCGCTGAGCAGAAAGATCAGAAAGTCATAAAAGCAGAGCGTCCATTTGCGTATCCCGCGGAGTTTTTGGCGTTTCATGGTGTACTTCCTTCACGTCAGTATCAGCTGACTGATATTTTGATCGCTTTAAATCGTGTTTTACCGCGTACAGTCTCTGCCGGATCGATTGAAAAAGATCCTGAAGAAATACCGTGCGGATCATAACGGCTCTTACGGTGTCCTGTCCCCGGACGATCCCAAAAAAATCAGGTCCGGGGAAATCATATCATGCACCGGGTAATAATGCAATATAAAGGATACTTTACGCTCCGTATCATCAGAACGTTGTTCCATTTTTCCCTGTACAGGCCGATGGCGCGCCGGACAGGATCATCCCGAAGGCCCGGTAAGTCAGCGGGGCCCGCCGGTTTGAAAGCCGACGGGCCTCTTTTTAGTCTCTTTGAGTTCTGACGGAGAATCAAAGTCTTCCGGGGCGAGCACGAAGTCGTTCTTAAGGCGGATGCCGTCGTCCCCGTAGTGTCTTGAGGCGTAGCGCAGGATCGCGCTCTCGACAAGGTTGCGGGCGAAGCGGCCGTTGCCGGCACCGGGTTTTCCCGTGGCCGCGGCGCACAGATCGTTCAGGCGGCCGCGCGCTTCCTCCCCGATGGAGAAACAGCGCCTGGCGGCTTCCAGATCGCAGATGCGGGACAGATCCTCGGCGGAATAGTCATCGAAATCCACGATGAAGGGCACCCGGGACTTGAGGCCCGGATTCCACTCAAGGAACCGTTTCATCCTGTCCGGATAGCCGGCGAAGATCACCACGGTGGAGTCCCGGCGGTTCTCCATCTCCTGCACGATGGCGGACACGGCCTCGTCCCCGAAGGAACCTTCCCGATCGTCCATCAGAGAATAAGCCTCGTCGATGAACAGGAGACGGCCCTCCGCTTTTTTGAACAGGTCCCTCACCCTGGGGGCCGTCTGCCCCACGTACGGAGCCACCAGATCGCCGCGCCCGGCTTCCACGATATCGCCGCTCTTCAATAAGCCGATCCGATGGAGGATCCGGGCAGTGATACGGGCCACGGTGGTCTTGGCCGTGCCGGGGCTGCCGGTAAAGGCCATGTTGAGTACCATCGGCACGTTCTTGTCCGCCATGTCCTTCTTCAGACAGGCAAAAGCGGCGATCTGCCGGACTTTTTCCTTCACGGGCCGAAGGCCGATGAGGCTGTCCAGCTCGGCCATGGGGTCGGGCGCCTCAGGGGCAGGCGCGTTTTCCTTTCGCTCCAGGGAAGCGAGCACGCGTTCAAGCTCTTCCCAGGTCTTCTTTCCCAGGCGCCGGAGCCTGTTCCGGTCATTTGTCCCCGCTGCTTTGAGCTGCTCCACGGTGTGGATGCCGGCGCGGGACAGGGCATTGTAAACGCGAACGGTGAGGTCCAGGGTATCAAGGGGCGTAAAGCCGTCCGCGTCATCATCGTCGTCTGTAAGGTCGAGATCGAAAACATCGTCATCAAGATCATCGGGCAGCAGCGCAGCCTCATCATCAGGTCCCGGGGCCCCGCCGGCTTTCACGGCGGCGCGGTCCGCGCTGCCCAGCAGCAGGGCCGCCGTGGCGCACAGGAACTGCCTGTCTGTCAGGCATCCGGGACCGTCGGGGATCAGACCGGTCTCTTCCGTCATCCCGACCGCCGCCGTGTGGGGAAAGGCCTCGGACAGGGCACAGCGCTGCCGCAGGTCCATCTCCCCTTCCAGACTGATCACGATACTGCCGTGGCCCTTGCCGGGATGCGCGGACGGGCCTGCCGTGATCAGGAGAAGCGCGTGATCCTCAGCCAGCATGGTGAGGGCCGTGAAGACCCGCTGCCTGTCCGGCAGTTCGTCCGGGTCATCCGGATCGTCATCCGGCCGGGTGCCGGTGAAGAGCACGTCCCCGGGAGCGCCTGTCACATCCTTCAGGGCATACAGCTTTCTCGTGTCGTCGAAAAAACGGGACAGCGGTCCGGGAGCGGAAGCGGATGGAGCGGAAGCAGATGGAGCGGAGAATCCTTCGAAGATCCAGGAAAGGTCCTCCGGCCGCGCGTCCGGTACCGAATAAGAAAACGCGGCGGCTTCCGGAGCCTCCGGATCGATGAGAAAACCGAGGAAAGCGTCTTCCGGCACAGCGGGCGCCGCGCGCAGGAGCCTTTCCGCGGCCCGGACAGCCGAGCCCGTCCGGCGGGAGTAAGAACAGTGATCCGTGTCAAATTTGAGGATAAGTTCGTTCGAAAGGCAGTTACGGTCCTTAAAAGGAAAACAGCTCAAATCCATATCCCCCTTTCTGAAGTGGAACTGTTTCGTCGCGATCCGTGCCCGATCCCATTCCCTTGGCCCGCTCATATCGCCGCGCGGCTTCGCCGGGGATGGGGATGACATGTTCGCGGATGAAGTTGTCAAGATGCGCGGCCCGGAGAGAAAAAAACCGGGCCCCGTCACGGATGGATGGACGCACTTTCCCTGAGGAAAGCCTGTTCATCATCCCGAAGAAGTCCAAGTGAGCGGTAATCTATCATATGAGCCGCCGGATGTCAAGAGAAAAACACGTGACAAACCGAAAGTTTACAAATTTACAAGCCGCGGGCCTGATCGTTCTTTT
>CACZOZ010000058.1:0-21271 GCA_902782865.1 uncultured Eubacteriales bacterium | reverse complement strand
GGCCCCTGCGCGTTCCCCCGGCCCGCCGGGCCCTGAGCGGAAGCCTGATCCTGTCCCGGCGCGGTCTGCCCCGCTCCGGGATATCCGGGCGGCAGGGTAGACGGTCTCGTCCCGTTCCGGGCGCCGGAGCCCGAAACGGCTGTCCATCGGCCCTCCTGGGCGTAGGGATCCGCGCCGTTGCGGCGTTCCTGCCAGTCAGAGGGCCCTTCACCGCCGGGCCCGTAAGGATATTGAGACACCCTTTGCTCCTTTCCGATGCCTGAAAAGCTCAAACAGATCTATCGTCAGCGGTCTTCCATCTCGCTGATCTCATCCAGCGTCAGTGAAAAACCGGGCACAAACTCCGTCATGAAATCCTGCACCTCGGGCAGGTCGAGGCGGTCCAGCGCTTTTTTGGTGCTCTTTCTCGCCATGTCGAACTCGGTATTGCCGGCCTTTTTCTCCTCAAGGCATTTCACGTAGGCGCAGATCTTGTCCGCCGCCTTGACGATCCGCCACTCATCCGTGCTTTCGTCGTGACAGATCAGCGGCTCGAAGGCCGGGCGCAGATCATTGGGCAGCATCTGCATCAGCCGGCGCTCGGCCAGTTCCTCCATCTTGCCGTACTGGTCCTTCATCTCACGGTGATGATATTTCACCGGTGTGGGCATATCCCCGGTGATGACCTCCGTGGCGTCATGGTACGCCGCCATGGCCATGATCCTCTCGGGAGAATACGTCCTGTGATATCTTTTCACGCCGATCACGGCGATGGCATGGGCGAAGAGAGCCGCCTGCATGGAATGCTCCAGGTCATTCTCCGACAGCGTATTGCGCATCAGTCCCCAGCGCTGGATATAGCGCATCCGGCTGACATAGGCGAAAAAATGGTGCTCCATAACTGCTTGACTTTCCTTCCGTGTATGCTATAATCCTCTCATCCGCTGGGGGCGCCTTTAAGAGGCTGAGATGCTCACCCTTTGAACCTGATGTAGGTCATCCTACCGTAGGGAAGCCGGAAAAGGACGTCTCCACATGCGCCGGCATGTGGTTTTTTTATTCAGCGGCACAAAAAAGGAGGTAGAAGACCATGTTCCCATTCATCGTTTCCGCCTTCGCGGAAGAAGCTGCACAGGAAGCGGCAAAGACTGACCCCACCTGGGCGCAGGACGCTTTTTCCAAATTCGGAAAAACGCCTCTGGAAGCCTGGATCACCGTCGCCGCGATCGCGGTCCTGGCCGCTGTCCTGTTTTTCATCGCCCGCAGCAGCAAGAAGCTGGATACGAAAACGCTCGCGTTCGGCGCGCTGTCGATCGCGCTGTCTTTCGTGCTTTCCTGCGTCCGTCTGTTCCGGATGCCCAACGGCGGATCCGTGACTCCCGCGAGCATGCTGCCGCTGATGCTTTTCTCGGCCTCGTTCGGCATGGGCCCCGGTCTCCTGGCAGGTCTGGTCTACGGCGTTCTGCAGGCCCTGCAGGGAGGCATCGCGTTCCTCAGCGTCGGGCAGTTCCTGCTGGATTACCTGCTGGCGTTCACCGTGCTGGGCCTGGCCGGCCTGGCGAAAAAACTGCCGGAAGGATGGGGCCTGTACTGCGCGCTCATCATCGCGGCGCTGGCGCGGGTGATCTGCCATACCCTGGCCGGGATCCTGTTCTGGGATACCGCCCCATGGGCAAGCTTCGTGTACAATATCACCTATCTCGGACCGGATACCCTCATCTGCATCGTGCTGGCGTTCCTGATCTCCGGGCCCGTCATGAAAATGATGAAAACCGCCGGACGCTGACCGGTCCGGATCCTGTCAGGCTCTTCCCCGGGGCTGCCCCCGGGGAAGAGCCTTTTTTATCGGGATCAGCTCTTCTTGAGAGCTTCCGTCACTTTCGCGAAGGCTTCCTGCCAGGCCTTCAGGGTCTTTTCCGTCTCCTCGGACCCGACGCCGCGGATGGCGTGATACACCTTGAGCTTGGGCTCGGTGCCGCTGGGCCGCACCACCACGGTGATATCGTCGCCGAAATAGAACTTGAGCACATTGGACTCAGGCAGCGTGATCTCTTCCGTTTTGCCGGTCGCGCAGTCGATATCCTTGCGCTTGAGGAAATCCTGCACCCGCTTCAGGGCGATCCCCATCACGGCCTTGGGCGGATCGTTCCTCAGGGCGGTCATCATGCGGTCCATCTGGTTCATGCCGTCCTCACCGGGGAAGGCGTGGTTCTCCAGAGCGTTCCTGAAGGTGCCGAAGCGCTTCTCCGCGTCCCTGAGCGCGTCCGCGAGGGACCAGCCGCGCTTTTTGTATTCGGCGCACATACGGCAGATCAGCAGGGAAGCATTCACGGCGTCCTTGTCGCGCACGGAGGTGCCGCTCAGGTAGCCGTAGCTCTCCTCGTAGCCGAAGATGAACCTTTCGGGATGGCCGGCGGCCTCCAGGCGGGCGATCTGGTCACCGATATACTTGAAGCCCGTGAGCACATCCCGCATCTCCACGCCGTAATGCTCGGCGCACACCCTGGCCATGTCGGTGGTCACGATGGTCTTGACCGCCACCGGGCCCTCGGGCATGGTGCCGGCGGCCTTCCTGGAGGAGCAGATGTAGTCCAGCAGCAGCACGCCCATCTCGTTGCCGGTGATCAGGCGCACTTCATCCCCGTCCCAGCAGGCGGTGCCGACGCGGTCGCAGTCCGGGTCGGTGGCCAGGAGCAGGTCGGCCTTCTTTTCCCTGAACAGGGCCAGGCCCTTCTGCAGGGCTTCCTTCATCTCGGGGTTCGGATAGGGGCAGGTGGTGAAATCGGGATCCGGGAACTCCTGCTCCGGCACCACGGTGATGTTCTCGAAGCCGGCGGCGGTCAGGGCGCGGAGCACGGGCATGCGGCCCGTACCGTTGAGGGGAGTGTAGACGATGCTGAGCTTCGCGGCATCCTCGGCGCTGCCGGGAGCCAGCTTGGCCACCATGGCCAGGAAGCCGTCGATCACGTCCTGGCTGATGATCTCGATCATGCCGGACCTGAGCCCGTCCTCAAAGGTGTAGGCGGGCGCGTCGTCAAAATAGGTCTCGGCGGCGATGGCCTGCTCCACGGCGTGGGCGTCGTCATCCGTCAGCTGGCAGCCGTCGGGGCCGTAGGCCTTGTAGCCGTTGTAGATCGCGGGGTTGTGGCTCGCGGTGATCATGATGCCGCCCTGGCAGCCTTCCTGCCTGACGGCCCAGGACAGCATGGGAGTGGGCATCAGTTCGGGATAGATGTACACCTTGACGCCGCGGGAAGCCAGGATGGCCGCGGACCTCTTGGCGAAGAGATCGGAGTTGCGGCGGTTGTCATAGCTGATCGCGCATTTGGGATCCTGATAACGGCCCTTCAGATAGGCGGCATAGCCCTTGGTGGCCCTGCCGACGGTATAGATATTCATGCGGTTGGTGCCTGCGCCCAGGACGCCGCGAAGACCGCCGGTGCCGAAGAGCAGCGAGGTGTAGAACCGATCCGAAATGGCGGCCTCGTCCTCCCTGATGCTTTCCAGCTCCGCGCGCAGCGTTTCGTCCTCACACTTGTTGAGCCATACCTGATACTCCTGATTCATACGCACCCTCCTATAATAGTTTATTGGTCGCCAGGTCCTGCTTATTCCCGAAAGACAGGATCTTCCGGGATAAAGGCCGCTCGAACAGATACGTCAGAGCCGCCGAAAGCAGCAATGCCAGAAGAAAACATGTCAGCGTGTAGGGCAGCTGCCAGGAAAAATCGCCCGCCTGATTGGGCAGGTCGTACCGGGAAGGGATCCAGCGCCATTCCCGGATCAGAACGGCGAGCTTCTGGTGCAGCATGTAGAACTGATAGCTCACCGCCGCCAGGAAGTATGTCACCCGGTTGGAAAACACTCTCCTTACGCCCCCGGCCGCGAAGGGAAGGCTCACGATGAGCACCGTCAGCGCCAGGGCGATGGGGAGCCTGTTCTCCATCTGGCCGATGCGGATGCCGTCCACACCGTTCCTGGCGGCCTGGTCCCGGGCGATGCCCACCAGGTACAGAACGCTCACCAGCGCCGCGAGAGTGAACACCACGGCGGAGCGCCCGTCCTTCCCGATCTGCTTTTTCAGGGCCGCGTACCCCATGGCCCCCAGCATGCCCACGGCGTACACATCCAGGAACGCGGGCAGCTGATTGAAGTACATGGCGCAGTCCCTGAGCCCGGAAGCGTAGAGCCTGAACCCCCAGGCCGCGGCGCACATGACCGCCGATGTCAATAGAGGCTTTTTCCTGAAAAAGCGGAGCACCAGGGGGAACAGCAGGTAAAAATGCACCTCCACCCCCACCGTCCACAGGGCCCCGTTGATCGGGCTGGCATAGTAGGTCGCGAAAAACAGCGGATGGAGGAAGGTGAGATGGCTGATGAGATCCCACACGGCCTCGCCCGCGCTCCGATAGGCGTTCAGGCTCATCAGGAAGAACACGGTCACGTTCAGCGCGTAGGAGGGCCAGATGCGGGCGAATCGCCTGAGACAGAACCGCTTCACGTCCATCGGGCGGCCGGGATCCAGCGCGTAGGGCAGGTAAAGCAGGAAGCCGGACAGGAGGATCATCCCGTCCACCCAGATATACCCGCTCCTGAGCAGGAAATCCAGCGACAGCACCCGGCCGCCGATCACGGCCACCGGGGTCAGCCAGCTCTGCTGCCAGATGTGGAACCAGCCCACGAGCCCGATCAGAAGAGCCCGGACGCCGTCCCATTCACCCACCCGGTCCTCAGGTGAACGCCATACGCGGGCGGCCATCTCAGTCCGCCTTGACCGGCTTCATCTTGTACACGGTGCCGGTCTTCTCGTCCCTCAGGTTGAGGATCTGCCCCTGCCTTAAGTCGAGGATGTTGTAGGCGTAGGCCATGCCGACAGGATCGGAGTCCGGCCCGGCGTAGACGGCGTACTGGGTGGTGTAGTAATGTTCCTCCCTGTCTCCCGCCTTGAAGGTGCCGTCGGCCCGGAAGTCGAAGCGATGGGCGCCGTCCGCGGTCTCCCAGGAACCGATGATCTGATAGCAGGTCCGGTTCAGCTTTCTCGTGCTCACATCCTTGTAGCCCGGGATCAGGTCGTAATACGCCAGCGCTTCATAGGGCCGCTTCTGCGCGTACAGTTCGTCCCCGCGGCGGTAGGCGGCCTCCGCGTACATGTCCCTCAGGTCCACATACCTTTCCGGCAGATAGCTCAGGTCCATGTCCCGGAGCATCTCCACCACGAAAGCGTAATCCCCGGTCTCATACGCCGCGGCCGCTTCCCTGTAGGCCGCCTGGTAATACATGTCCAGGCACTCCTCGGCCTGGGCGTCCGCGTCCATGTACCCGGACAGGGATCTGAACAGCTCGACGGCCTCACGGTACTCGCCGGAATCCTTGAGCACCATGGCCCGGTCATAGCCCGCCGCCTGGAAGAGCGTTTTGACATCCTTGTAGTCCCCGATGCGGTTCAGCATCTCCAGGCCCTTGTCCTCGTCGCCGCTCTCCAGGGCCGCTTTGCCCACGATGTACAGGCACTCCTTGTACTGGGTCCGGGAATCCTTGTAATTCAGGATCTCGCTGAAGATCTCCGCCGCTTTCTCGAATTCCTTCGACTGCATCAGATGCAGCGCCCCGCGGTAGCGCGCGTCCCTCAGCGCCGTATCGGCGTTCAGGTAGCCCGGCGTGAGCTCCAGCAGCGGGATCGCCTCCTCGTACAGGCCCTCGTCGATCAGGTCCAGGGCCTTGGCGTAGCGCGCGCGGGTCAGTTCGGTCTGACTGTCCTCATAGTCCCCGGCCTGGGTGAACAGGTCGATGGCCTGGTCATAGTCCTGAGCGTTCATCGCGGCCGTGGCGCGGGCGTAGAGGATGCCCTTGATGTAGGTGTCGCTGTCGGAGTACTCCTCCACCTCGGCGAACAGGAGCTGAGCTTTTTCAAGATCGCCCGCCTCGAACGCCGCCATCGCCATCCTGTAGACGCACTCCGTGATCTTGTTCCCGGTCTCGGGGTCGTCCTCAGGCAGTTTCTCGTAGTAGCTCATGGCGGCGGTAAAATCGCCCTCCGCCATTTTCTCGTCCCCCAGGGAGGCGATGCATCTGCGCCAGAGCGCCGCGGCGTCGGAATAGGTGAGGATCTTCTCGAACATATCCGCCGCCTTCTGCCACTCCCCGGCCTCCATCGCTTCCACCGCCGGATCGTACAGGCACTGCCTGGCCCTGCGGGCCGCGTCGGAATAATCGCCGGCGAGGATGAAATAGTCCGCCGCCGTATCGTAGTCCTGATGATCGTAGTACAGATCCCCGGCCCCGTAATAGGCCGCCAGGAGCTGGCGCGGCGCGTCCCGGTAATCCCCCACCGCGAGGAAGCCGTCGATGGCGCTGACGGGATCGCCCGCGTTCAGGCTCGCGATCGCCGGCTGATACACGCACTCCAGCGCCTTTTCCGCCGCGTCGGAATAATCCCCGATCGCCTCGAACTTTTCCCTGGCCGCCTCGTAATCCCTGCGCCCCATCAGTTCCGAAGCCTGATCGTAGCGGCACCTGAGCGCCCGGTCGGCGGAATCCTCATAGGCGTCCAGGCCCTCGTACAGTTCGATCGCCCGGTCCCAGTTGCCGGCGGAGGCGTATTTCTGGGCCGCCTCGTAGCGGCTGATCTGCGCCTGCAGGGCGGAGTCCCGGTAATCCCCCAGGGCCTCGAACCCCTCCCAGGCCACCTTGAGGGCCGTAAAGGTGCCGGCCTTCCGGGAATTCAGAGCGCTCCTGTAATCGCACTCCAGGGCCATGTCGGCGCTGTCCCGGTAGCCCTCCAGGGCAAGGAACTGCTCCTTGGCGGCGGCGTACTGCCCTTTCTCCAGGGCCTGGGACGCGGTCATGTAATGATAGTACGGGATCCCGTGGAAGATGACGGCCCAGGCAAGAGCCGCCGCCGCGGCGACGCAGATGACCGTCGTCAGGATGATCTTTCTGCGCTTTGCGAGTTTCTTTTTCTTTTCGGCTTCCTTCTCGGCTTCGATGCGTTCCTTTTCCCGGACGGCACGCTCCTTTTCCTCTTCTTCGTTCTGCCGGGCGAAGATCAGCTTCTCCACCTCGGCCTGGTTGAGCTTGGTGAAAACATCATGCTTGTTCCTGCCGCAGCGCCGGCACCGGTCCGCCGAAGCCGGGTTCGGCCTTGAACACACACAGACCCACACGGCGCCCTGATCGGACGGGAAACAGTTCGCGTCCGGCCCCGCCAGATAGCGCATCGCCTCCATGCGGGCGCCCGACAGGGCGGGGGGCGGATCGTACTCGCTCAGGGAGGCCGCGCCGCTGCGCCAGACCGTGCCGTCCGTGAACCAGACCTTCTCGATGCGGATCTCCAGATCCGGCGCCGTCGCGGCCTCTTCGTCCGCCACCAGCACCTCGAACACCGTCTGGGGACCGACATCATCCACCTGTACTCTTTCGACCTTGCGGGAGCGGAGCTGACCGGCGTTGTCGTACGCGCGGACACACACCTGCAGGGAGCTGACGCTCTTGTCCGACAGGTTGTACATCTGCATCGTACACACCGGGTATTTTTCGTTCGGCAGCCCGCAGTGCCACATTTCCACGGGGCAAGTCAGATCAACGCGCATAAACGCCTCCGGAAGCTGACCTTGAGGTCAGTTTATCGGGCTATCAGATAATTGACCAGGGTATAATCCTCGAAATTGCAGTAAAGGAAGATGCTGCCCTCGTCGGTAAGGGCGCAGTAGGTCACCGTGGCGGTGTCGGCCCCGAAGGTGATCAGGCCGTACGGGGCATTTTCCCCGTCGCCGTAGAGCAGGGTGCCCCTGTCGCTCTCCCGGCCCACATCATTGCGGAAACGCCTGAGCACGCTCCCCAGCGTGTCGCCCACGCGAAGGCCCCGGGGACCTTCCCGGTCACCGCCGCTCACCAGCAGCGCCGCCGGACCCGCCGCGGTGCCGTCCGCCGCGGGGAAGGTCACGGCAAGGCCGTCCCACATGAGCTGGACCTGCCCGGCCGCCTCAGAGACCGCGTCGGGCGCGCCGAAGGCCCGCTCCAGATCGCTTCGCGTCAGGGTCATGACGTCCATCCCCGCGAAGAAAAGATCCTCGCGGGCAAACACTTCCGTCTCTTCTCCTTCGGCCCCGGTATAGTAGGCGAAATAACTCTTTTCGTCTTTGAGGGCCTCCAGGGCGCCGGTCCCGGCCGCCTGGCTTTCGGCGGCGTCGCCGAAGTAATAGGTGATGTCCTCCAGGGAATCGTCCAGGAAGCTGTAGCGCACCAGGGCGGTCCCCTTCGCACCGTCAAAGCCGTATTCCAGGCTGAGGATCCTCTGGCCGTCACGGCTGCACAGCCCGTAGAGCACATCCCCACCGTCGCGCTCAAGATAGATCAGGGCGGCGTCGAAGGTGCCCTCCAGGCGGCTGTTGCCGTTGGGATAGGCCGCCAGCACCTCGGCCGTGGACACGCCGCTGACGCTCTCCCAGCCGAAAAAGCCGGAAGCGAACCCGCGGGCATCCTCGGTGCCGTTCAGGAGCGTGGCGCTCTTTAAGTCCAGGTATTCGTCGCCTTCCTCGTACACGAACACCGCGCCGCCGGCCTCAAGGCGGGTGAGCCCGTCCTCGATCGCGGTCTTCCTGGCGTCCCCGGCGTTCTGAGCCGTTTCCAGCATGGCCATGGCGAAGTCATAGGCCTCGTCGAAGCGGAACGCACCGAACTCCTCCGCGGCCGCCGCGGCGCTCAGGCACAGTACAAGCGCGATCAGGATCGGCAATATCTTTTTCATACCGTTGTATCTCCTTTACCGGTCAGAACCAGTTTCCGCCCTTGAGCGGGCGGGTGCCGTTCACATCCACCACATAGCTGATCAGATCGGGCCTGCGGGTCTCCTCCGGCCCGAAGGTGAGGGCCCGGAGCACCTCCTCACCGGCCCGGTCCGCGCTCTCCTCCCCGGAGGCGTGCAGGGTGCACAGGGCCTCGCCCTTCCGGCAGAAGTCCCCGATCCTCTTACGCATGATAAAGCCGACCCCCAGGTCGATCTTATCCTCCTTGCGGACCCGGCCGGCGCCCATCCTCTGGGCGGCATATCCCAGGGCCATGCAGTCCACCTTTTGAAGATATCCGTCCGCGGGGCACTTCACATCCCGGATGACGGACGCGCCGGGCAGCAGGGACGTGTCATGGCACACCCCGGGATCCCCGCCCTGGGCGCGGATCATCTCCTCCAGTTTCATAAGCCCGCTGCCGTCCCTGACAGCTTCCCATTCCCGGTCATAAGCGGCCTTCAGGTCGCTGAAAAGCCCCGATGCCACCAGCATCTGCGCTCCCAGATACAGGGCGACCTTCGTGAGGGGATGGTCCGCCGGATACCGGCCGCTGAGCACGTCGATGGCTTCCCGGACCTCCAGCGCGTTGCCCACATGGGACCCCAGAGGCTCGTCCATGCCGCTGATCACGGCCACGACGTTCCGCCCGGCCAGGTTCCCGATGCGCACCATCGCCCGGGCCAGTTCCAGGCTCTTTTCCTCCGTGGGCATCAGGGCCCCGGTGCCGGTCTTCACGTCCAGCACGATCGCCCGGGCGCCGGAGGCGAATTTCTTGCTCAGGATGGAGGACACGATCAGCGGGATGGAATCCACCGTGGCGGTCACATCCCTCAGGGCGTACAGCCGCCCGTCAGCCGGGGCCAGCTGCGCGCTCTGCCCCACCACGGCGCATCCGATCGAGCGCACCTGCTCCACGAACTGTTCCTCCGGCAGCACGACCTTCATGCCGGGGATCGATTCCATCTTGTCGATGGTGCCGCCCGTATGCCCCAGCCCGCGGCCGCTCATCTTGAGCACCTTGCCGCCGCAGGCGGCCACAAGGGGCGCCAGGATCAGGGTCGTCGTGTCACCGACGCCGCCGGTGGAATGCTTGTCCACCGGCACACCGCCCACTTCAGGCTCCAGCCGGTCCCCGCTGGCGGCCATGGCCAGCGTCAGATCGGTGATCTCCCGGTCGTTCATGCCGTTCAGGCGAATCGCCATCAGCAGCGCGGCCAGCTGGTAATCCGGGACCGACCCGTCCGCCGCCCCGGAGGCAAACAGGCGGATCTCCTCCGCTGAAAGTTCTAGGCCTCTTTTTTTGTGCTCGATCACTGTCAGGAAATCCATATCCGCCCTCACCGTCCGCCTCTCGGCGCGCATAAATAGCCATAGTTATACACATTCAGTATATCATAAAGCACCCGGACGGTAAAGGAATTTTTATATCCGAAACAGACCGAAGTCTGGTCCGTTTTCCCGTCGATCTCCGGTGAACGAAAAAGCCGGCGTCCGCCCCGAAGGGCAGGCGCCGGGATACCGCCGGTCCATCCGCTCACGGCATGGCCGGGAAAGCCTCAAAGAAGTCCGGGCAGGACCAGGTGCCGCAGCCGGAAACATTGTCCCCGTTGACGCACAGCTGCATCGCGATGCCGTTGCCGCAGCGGATCACGAGGGTCTTTCCCGTCTCGGTGCAGTTCGCGTTCTGGTAGGAAGCGCCCGAAAGGAGCTTGTCCGCCAGCCGCACCGCCTCGTCGCCGGTCACGGTCCCCACATCGGTCAGCTCGATGGATGAGACGCCCGACAGCTTCAGCGTATCCGCCAGGGACTCCCTGCCCAGGATCGCGCTGCCGGAATAGCTCACGCGCTGGAACGCCCTGAGCACCCCGTCCACATAGGCCGCCGCCGCGGCGCCGTCCATACCGGACACGGCGTATACGCTCTGCCCGGCGTCCACCACATTGGAAAACACTTCGGCACGGCACAGGGCGGGCTCATCGGTCCTCTCCTCGACCGAACCGATCTCCTTTCCCAGGAGGGCCTCGGAGATCTTTCCCGGGGTCTTCAGGAGCCTGTAATACCGCCCGTTCACCGCCACCAGAGGAAAACTGCCGCCGCTGCCGGAGGCCCATACGCTCTGGTACCCGGGCACCTGGCCGGCGGAAATGTTCACCGAGCCGCCGCGCACGTCGCCCTTGAGCGTCCCGTCGGGCAGGGGGGTGCCCTCGCCCGCGGACTGGGAGGTGATCAGGACCGGCCCCGCGCCCTTCAGGGCGGGATAGCTCACCGCAAGAGCCAGCACCAGGGCCAGCGCGCACGCCGCGGGGATCAGGGCCCGCCTGCGCGCGGTCTTTACGCGGACGGCGTCGTCCGCGGCCCGGAGGATGCGGCGTTTGAGCTTCTCGTCCGCTTCCAGCCCGCTCTCCTCCGCGATCTCAGGCAGCTGCCTGAGGCGCTCCTCCACAGTTTTCATCGTTCATTCACGCTCCTTCAGCAAGTCCTCAAGGCGGCTCCTGCTCCTGGACAGGCGGCTGGAGACCGTCCCCTCCGGGACGTTCAAAAGTTCCGCGATCTCCGATACGCCCATACCCTGGTAATAATGCAGCAGGACCACCGAGCGCATGTCCGGGCTGAGACGGCCGATGGCGTCCAACAGCTCTTCCCTTTCCAGGAACTCGTCGGTCCTGTCCGGCGCCCTGTGCCGCTCCACCTTCTCGATCCCCAGGGTGACACGCTTCAGCCAGGCCGAGCGCCACAGGTCGCGGCAGCGGTTGAGCGCCACTTTCATCAGCCAGCTCTTCTCCTTGCCGGGCACCAGATCCGGGGCGGTGAGCAGCAGCTTCATGAACACATCCTGCGTCACGTCCTCGGCCTTGTCCCGGTCATGCAGATAGAAATAACTCACCCTGAGCACGTCCCGGGCGTACGCGGCGTAGAGCTCTTCGAAGCGGCCTTCTTCCATCCTGGCGGAAGGATCCTTTCCCTTCGCACTCATAGAACGATTCGACCTCCGAAAATCTTCACGTCGATCAGAAATTTTCCGTTATTTTTTTCTCAAAAGCCCCTGGGCCCAGTCGGAGATCCGGTAGGGCAGGGTCTGATGCCTGCGGAGGGTCACGGCGGCGTCCAGGCAGCGCCTGTGGCACTCCTGATCCTCCGGCGCGAGCTTCACGCAGATCTTGTAGGCCTGCAGGGCGGATGAATACTGCTTAAGGGCCATCAGGATATCGCCCTGAGTGCGGTACCATTCAAGGTCCCTGTCCTCGATATGGCTCAGCTGCACCAGGGCCCGCTCCCAGTCCTGCCGCGCGATATAGGCCCTGGCCCTGTCCCAGGCCCTCTCCGGGGGCATCACCACATAGCCGCGGCTCCTGTCCGCGGCATGGCTGAGCGCTTCCCGGTACGCCAGGTTGAGCTGCACCAGCTTGTCCTGGGCCTCGAGCTTTTCTTTAGGGTCGGTATACAGATCCGGATGATACTTCTTGACCAGGGTGTGGTAAGCTTTCCGGATCTCCTCCTCCAGGGCGTTCTCCTTCAGCCCCAGGATCTTATATGCGTCCACGCTCTCCTCCCGCCGCGGCGTCAGATGGCCTCACGCCAAATGTGCGCGCCCATGGCGCGAAGCTTCTCTTCCAGATGCTCGTAGCCCCTGGTGATGTAGACCGGCTCGTAGATCTCCGTGACGCCCTTGGCCATCAGGCCCGCCACCACCAGCGCCGCGCCGGCCCTCAGATCCGTCGCCGTCACCGGGGCGGCGATGAGTTCCGGCACGCCCTCGATGACGGCCGTCTGCTCCAGGATGCGCACCTGGGCGCCCATGCGCGCGATCTCGGTCAGGTGCTTGAACCGGTTCTCGAAGATGGTCTCGTTGACGATGCTGGTGCCCTTCGCCATGGTCAGCATGGCGCTCAGGGGCTGCTGCAGATCCGTGGGGAAGCCGGGGTATTCCTGGGTCTTGACATTGATGGCCCTGTGCCCCGCCACCGTGCGGATGCGGATGGAATCGTCCATGTCCGTCACGGCCACGCCCATCTCCAGGAGCTTCGCCGTCAGGCTCTCCATATGGGTGGGGATGCAGCCGTGGATGGTCACGTCCCCCCTTGTGGCCGCGGCGGCGATCATCAGCGTGCCGGTCTCGATCTGATCGGGGATCACCGCGTAGGAGCTGCCGTGCAGGTGTTTGACCCCGCGGATGCGGATGGTGTCCGTCCCGGCGCCCTTGACGCTGCCGCCCATGGAGTTGATGAAGTTGGCCACGTCCACGATATGGGGCTCCCTGGCCGCGTTGTACAGTATCGTGGTGCCCTCGGCCTTGGCCGCGGCCAGCATCACGTTGATGGTGCCGCCCACGGTGATCCTTTCGAAAAACACGCCCGCGCCCACCATGTTCCCGCGGGCGGTGATCACGGCGCCCCGCTCCTCCACCTCGGCCCCCAGGGCGCGGAAGCCCTTCAGGTGCTGGTCAAAGGGCCGGTTGCCGATGCTGCAGCCGCCGGGATAGGCCACCTCGGCCTCGCCGAAGCGCCCCAGGAGCGCGCCCAGAAAATAATAGCTGGCCCGGAGCCTCTGGGTGAAGCTGTAGGGCACTTTGCAGGAATTGATCCCCGTGGGATCGACGATCAGCTTCTTCCTGTCCGGCTGGTAGTCCACCCGGGCGCCGATATACCGGAGGATGTCCACGAGCACATGCACGTCCTCGATATCCGGGATGTTCTCCAGGGTGCAGCTTTCGTCGCTCAGCAGCGTCGCCGGGATCACGGCGACAGAGGTGTTCTTGCCGCCGGAGACGACCGCGTCGCCCATCAGGGGATGCTGACCTTCGATCATGAGTTTATAGGGATCCATGGTATCCGCCCTTTCACACGCCGCGCTTTGCGGCCCTGAACTTTAAAGACAAACACAAGCGCCCCTCACAAAGGGGTGTTTATCAATATATCATATTCCGCGGCATGTGACAAGCGCCAGGCCGCCCGCGGCGGTCTCCGAAGCGAATTGTTGCGAATTTTGGAAGCAAATTGTTTCCTTTTTGTTAAAAACGTGGTATTATATCTTATTCCTATGGGCAAAGGAGGCGATTCGATGGTGCGCAGGGTGCTGAGCGTATGCTGCTTTATCCTGGCGGCGCTGAATATCGCCGTGATCTTCGCCCTGTCCGGCGAGGGCCAGAGCGCGTCCAACAGCCGCTCCCAGCAGGTGACCAGCACCATCCTGGACACCCTCGATCCGGAGAGGAAGGACGCGCCTGTCCGCCGGGTGGATGAGGTGATGGACTTTTTTCACCCCATCATCCGCAAGGCGGCCCACTTCACCGAGTACGCCAGCCTGGGGTTTTTGAGCTGCCTGGGCTTTCTGTTCCTGGGGATAAGGCCCTGGCCCCGGGCGCTGTATCCCGCCCTGATCGGCCTGATCACCGCCATGAGCGATGAGCTTTACCAGTCCACGGTGCCCGGGCGCTCCCCCATGGTGACCGACGTGATGCTGGACGCGGCCGGGGCCGCGGCGGGCATCCTGCTCGTGTGCCTCATCCATTACGCCTTCTCCCGCCTGTCCGCCCGGCGCCGCGCGCGGCCGTTGAACGGGCGCCGGCGCTCCGGATACCGCTCCGCTCCCGGCGGCCGCGTGCCGCCCATCTGACAAAAAAGACCTTCAGGAGGAAAAATGCTGATCTGCGATACCCACTGCGATACCCTTTATGTCCTGGCCATGCATCCGGGGCAGGAGACGGACATCACGCCCCTCAAGCTCGAGAAAGCGGGGGTGAGCCTGCAGACCCTGGCCATGTTCACCGGCGGGAAGCCGGACCTGGACTGCATCCAAAAAGCCTTCGACCGGATGTACGCCGTCTGGAACGGCCTTAAAGCCTCAGGCCTCGAGCAGGTCCGGGACCCGGGGGAAGCCCGGGAAGGCGTGACGAAGTACATGCTGTCGGTGGAGGGCTGCGACCTGATGGGCGCCTCCGCGGAGACGCTGGACCACTGGGAAAACATGGGCGTGCGCATGGCCGCCCTGACCTGGAACCATCCCAACGCCCTGGCCACCCCCCACTGCGTCAACTCCACGGACGGGCTGACCCCCTTCGGCCGGGAGAGCGTGAAGCGCATGATCGCCAAAAAGATCGCCGTGGACGTGAGCCACCTCAACGAGCAGGGGTTCTGGGACGTGCTGGAGAGCGG
Organism: uncultured Eubacteriales bacterium; assembly: GCA_902782865.1. Classification (GTDB taxonomy): domain Bacteria; phylum Bacillota; class Clostridia; order Christensenellales; family Aristaeellaceae; genus RUG756. Next base: position 6,354 of record CACZOZ010000058.1, on the reverse strand, counting down.
CGCCGTGCCCCTGGCGAGCCACTCCTGCGCCCGCGCCCTGTGCGCTCACACGCGGAACCTGACGGACAGGCAGCTGCGCGCCCTGTTCGAGGCGGGAGGCTATGTGGGCGTGAACTTCTATCCCCATTTCCTGAGCGATCGGGGAACAGCAGGCCTGGAGGACATCATCCGCCATCTTGAGCATATGATCGCCCTGGGCGGGGAGGACCACGTAGGCTTCGGCAGCGATTTTGACGGCATCGAGGTCAAGCCCGACGGTCTTCGCGGGCCCGAGGACCTGCCGGCGCTCATCGCCCGGGCGGCGGAGGCCTTCGGGCAGGATATCGCGGAAAAGATCGCCGGGAAGAACCTGATCGATTATTACGGGAGGCTGTGATATGATCGCCGTGATCGGCGCCATGGATCAGGAGATCCGGGCCCTTGTCGAAGAAATGAAAGACGTGAAGACCGAACGCGCCGGGTATGCCGTGATCGCCTCGGGCACGCTGTGGGGGCGTTTCACCGCGGTGTGCCGGTGCGGGATCGGCAAGGTGCACGCGGCCATGGGGGCCCAGGCCTTGATCCTCTCATACCGGCCCGAGGCCCTGATCCACATCGGCGTGGCGGGCGCCCTGTGGCCCGAGGCGCGCATCGGGGACGTGATCGTCGCCGAGAAATGCGTGCAGCACGACGTGGACACCAGCCCGGTGGGCGACCCCGTGGGCCTGATCAGCGGCATCGACAGGGTGTATCTGCCCTGCGATGAGAAGCTGACCGCCCGGCTGTACGAAAAGGCGGGCACGGTGAGCGCCGGCCGCTTCAGGGGCGTCATCGCCTCGGGGGACCAGTTCGTCGACGGCCCCGATCAAAAAGCGCTGATCCATGACCGGTTCGGCGCCCTCACGTGCGACATGGAGAGCGCCGCGATCGCCCAGGCCGCCTACGAGTACGGCGTCCCCTTCGCCGCCTACCGCTGCGTGAGCGACACGCTGTACGGCAGCGGCGCCGAGTATCAGGTCAACGCGGCCCTGGCGGCCGAAAAGAGCCGGGCCGTCCTCAGGGCTTTCATGACCGACTGAAGAAAAGGAGAAAAAAGATGGACAAGTGGGATCGACGCTTCATGGAGCTGACCGAGTGCATCGCCAAATGGTCCTCCTGCTACGCCCCCGGAAGGCAGATCGGCGCCGTGATCGTCAAGGACAAGCGCATCATGACCACCGGCTACAACGGCGCCCCGGCGGGGATGCGCACCTGCGTGGAAAAGGGGAAATGCCTGCGGCGCGAGATGAACATCGCCAGCGGCACCCACGCCGAGATCTGCTACGCCGCCCACGCCGAGCAGAACGCGATCCTGCAGGCGGCCAAGCTGGGCATCTCCATCGACGGCGCCACATTGTACTGCACCCACCAGCCCTGCAGCATGTGCGCCAAGATGATCATCAACGCCGGCATCCGGCGGGTGGTCTACCGCCACGGCTATCCCGACGCCTTCTCCCTGGAATTCTTCCGGGAGTGCGGCGTCGCGCTTGAAAAATATCAGGAGGAAGACGCTTGAGAAAAGCGCCGGACAAGAGCCATGAAAAGAGCGATCCTTATCCTGTGTGTCCTGTGCCTGATGATATCGGGGAACGCCCTGGCCGAGTACACCACCGATACCACGCCCCGGCCCATCCCGGTCATCGAGGACAATGAGATCACGCCCACGCCGGCGGGCATGCATCACTACATGCTCATCTGCAACGATCAGTGGCAGACGGACCCGGACAACATCACCCACACCGACGGCCTGATCCTTCTGAGCGTGGACGAGATCGCCGGCCGCGTGATGCTGACCAGCTTCATCCGGGACATGCTCATCCAGCGCCCGGACGGCAAGTTCGGCCGGATCAACAACGTGTGCCTGTATTTCGGCGCCGACAGGACGGGCATCGAGCACCTGACCCACACCATCTCCACCCACTTCGACGTGGAGATCGACAAATACCTCGTGGTGGATTTCGGGCAGGTGGAAAAGATCGTGGACGCCATCGGCGGCGTGGACATCACCATCACCGGCCGGGAGGCCACCTATCTTAAAAACTACCGCATCTCCCCCTCCTCCACCACGCCGGCCATCGAGGGATCGGGCACCTATCATTTCTCCGGGCACGCCGCGGTGATCTATATGCGCATCCGCAAGGTGCCCACCATCTCCGGCGCGCTGCAGGACGTGGGCCGCACGGAGCGGGCGCGCACGGTGCTCACCAGCATCGCCGACAGCCTCAAGGACATCTCCTACGATGACGCCATGAAGCTGCTGGACGTGGTGCTGGAGAACACGGTGATGACCAACATGAGCGCCGCGGAGTGCGTGGAAGCCGTGAGCATCGCCATGGAGCTTCGGGGCGTGCCGGTGGAAGGCATCCGCATGCCCATCGACGGCACCTACGAGCTGCTGCCCGTTGCCGGCATGGCCACCCAGCAGATCGATTTCGAGGCCAACCGCAAGGCCCTCAGGGATTTCCTGTACGGCAACAGCTTTGCCGTGATCGAGTGATGCGGCCGGGCATCGACGCGGTCCTCTTCGACATGGACGGGCTCCTGATCGACTCGGAACGGGTGGGGATCGAAGTGCTGGAAGAGGAGAGCCGCCTCATGGGCACCCCCGTCCGGGAGCCCTTCCTGACGACCGTGCTGGGCCTGACCAGGGAGGGCAGCCGGCAGCGGTACCTGGATCATCACCCGGAGGTGGATTTCGACCGGCTCTACGATCTGTTTGCCCTGAGGATGGCCGAAAGGGCCCGCGCGGGACGCATCCCCCTCAAAAAAGGCGCTTTCGGGATCCTCAAAGCGCTTACGGACAAGGGCGTCCCTCACTGCGTGGCCTCCTCCAGCCCCCGGGAGAGCATCGGGATCTACCTGAAGGCCCTTGGCATCGAAGACATGGCCCGGGACTATGTCAGCTCCGAGGAAGTCTCCCGCTCCAAGCCCTGCCCCGACGTGTTCCTGAAGGCGGCGGAACGCGTCGGTGCCGATATCCGGCGGTGCCTCATTCTGGAGGACTCCCCCAACGGGCTGACCGCCGCCAGGCGCAGCGGCGCTGTGGTGGGCATGGTGCCGGACATCATCCCCTTTACCGACGCTCTCCGCCCGGTGACCGACCATGTGTTCAGGGACCTGGACCGTGTACGGGAGTGGCTCGAAGTATGAATCTGTGCGTGATATGCGTAGGGAAGCTCCAGGAAAAATACTGGGTCGACGCCGCCAATGAGTATCTCAAGCGCCTGAGCCGCTTCGGGAAGGCCGAGTGCCTGGAGATCCAGGATCTGAAGGAACCCAAGGGCGCCTCGGACGCCGACCGGGAACGCATCAAACAGAAAGAGGGCGAGATGATCCTGCATCAGATCCGCCCCCGGGACTATGTGACGGCCCTGTGCATCGAGGGCGTCAAATGCACTTCCACGGGCCTGGCGGCCACCCTGAAGGATCGCTACGCTTCCGGGCAGCGCCAGGTGTTCATCATCGGCGGGTCCCTGGGATTGTCGGACGAGGTCAAAAATCGGGCCCAGCAGCGCCTGAGCATGAGCGATATGACCTTCCCCCATCAGCTGGCGCGCGTCATGCTGCTGGAGCAGCTCTACCGGGCCGAGAAGATCCACGCCGGAGAGGCGTACCACAAATAGCCGATGTACATCACCACCCTTAAAATGCGCACCTTCCGCAATTATACCGGCATCACCCTGAAGCCCCCCCGGGGCATCACGGTGTTCGTCGGGGAAAACGGCGCCGGCAAGACCAACCTGCTGGAAGCCGTCCATTTGTGCTGCCTGGGCAGGAGCCACCGCACCAGCCAGGACCGGGAGCTGATCGCCGACGGCCAGGAGAGCTGCGCCGTGCAGATGACCGTCGCCCGACGGGACGGGGATCACGACATCGGCGTGAGGCTCTACCGGGAGAGCGGGCGCAGGAAGGTGCTCTACGTCAACGGCAAGACCCTCAGCCGCACCGCGGACCTGATGGGCCACAGCGCCGCCGTGATCTTCTCCCCCGAGGACCTGCGCCTTGTATGGGACGGGCCCGATGGGCGGCGCCGGTTCCTGGACATGCTCCTGAGCCAGGTCCATAAGGGCTATTTCACCGCCCTGCAGCAGTACACCTCCGCGCTGCGCCACCGCAACGCCCTATTAAAGCAGGGAGACATGCGGGCCCTGCCCGCCTGGGACGAGACCCTGGCCCGGCACGCGTCGCCCATCGTGAAAATGCGCCGGGCGGCCGCCGAGCATTTGAACAGCCGGGGGCGCGAGCACTACACCCACATCAGCGGCAGGGACACGGAAGTGTTCGGCGCCGCCTATAAAAGCGCCCTCAAGGACGCGCAGGACATCCCCGAAGCCATGCTGCGGGGCCTGAAGGACCTGAGGGACGAGGAGATGCGGCGGCAGGTGACGCTCTTCGGGCCTCACCGGGACGACCTGGACCTCACCCTGACCGGGAAGGACGCCCGGGGCTTCTGCTCCCAGGGGCAGGCGCGCACCATCGCCCTGAGCCTCAAGCTGGGGGCCTTCGACCTGATCGAGGACGCCCTCAGGGAGAGCCCCATCCTGCTGCTGGACGACGTTCTGAGCGAGCTGGACCCCTTCCGCCGCCGGCGGCTGCTGGAGCGGGTCGGCGGGGTGCAGACCCTGATCACCTGCACCGACAGGTCCGACCTGACCGACGCCCGGCCCGACGCCGTGCTCACCGTGAGCCACGGCGCCATCTCATAAAGGAAAAGACCTTCCCGACCGGCGGGAAGGCCTCACATACCGGAGATCATCTTATTCAGAGAAAACGGGGATCGTAAAGGAGATCATCATGGATTTCGACAGGATCGTCAGCGCCTTTGAGAAAGCCTACGGGCCCGGGACCGGCCGCATCAAATGCATGACCGTGCTGCCGGGCGTCATGGGCGATTTTCTGAGGATGACGGCTTCCGCCGCCCCCGGCCGCCGCGTCCGGGAAGAATACCGCCTGGACGACGGCCGCGGAACGCTGATCCTGGAAGGCCCCGGCGGGGCCGGGCCGGAGGATATCTCCGTGGAATTCGCTCCGGCGTGATCCTCAGCCCCGGCTGAACCACAACCAGTTCGGGAACCACTGCAGGGCCTCCATCCATTCCACGGGGGCCGGCACACCGCTGATATACGGGAAGAAAGCGATGAACAGAAGCACCGCGAGGGCGACCTGAGCCGCGAGACCGGCCACGCCCCAGCGGGGCTTTCTTTTTTCCAGCAGTCCCCACAGATGCACGTTGGCCATGACCGCGAAGGGCACCGACGCGAAATAGTGGTAGATATAGGTGCCCCTGGGCACCAGCACCCAGGGCAGGAACTGGGCCATGAAGCAGATCAGGATCAGCGCGGGCGCCGTCAGGTCTTCCCTGCGGCCCCGGGACCAGGCCCAGATCAGGTATCCGCACTCGATCAGGACAGCGGCGGAGCCTATGTACCACACGGCGGGATTGCCGAAGGTGGTGATGCTCAGGCCTGTTCCGGGCTCAAGATAGTGGCCGGAAGCGAACCACATGGGCTTGGCGATGACGGGCCACTCATACCAGGGGGAATAGAAGGGATGATCCATGCCCAGCCCCGGCTGGCTGTGGTAGGTCAGCATCCGGCGGCACTCCTCCACGATCCTGGAGACGCTGATCGCACCCTCATAATGCAAGACCGGGATATAGCTGACGTAGTAGATCGCCAGCGGGATGAAGATAAAGAACAGGAAGCAGCTCAGGATGTCCAGGATGATCCTGCGGTGCCCGTTCCGCCCGATGATCTCCTCCTCCCCGGGGGCGGGCTTTTCCTCCCGCTCCTTTTTACCGCCCCTTTGGGCTTTGGCCGCCTCCGCCGCGTCCAGGGCCGCGCGCGCTCCGCGGGCTTCCGCCCACCGACGGAACACGCCCCAGAAGAAGATCACCGCCAGGCCCACGCCGCAGTAGCACCCCGTCCATTTGGAGGCGATGGCCAGGCCCATGAACAGTCCCGACAGCCCCAGAAGGGCCAGGGACTTTGAGACCGGCGCGCGCCAGTAGTCCAGCTTGAACCACCAGAGCATGAAGAACACGCTCCACAGGATGAAGCACACCACGAAGGAATCGATGGTGGCGATGCGGGTCTGCGTAAAGTGCATGAAGTCAAAGAACATCAGCCCCGCCGCCCCCAGGGCCAGGGAGCGCTTCCTCGTCAGGAGCAGCGCGATCAGATACACGGCGGGCAGCATGGCCACGCCCATGAAGGCCCCGGCGAAGCGCCAGCCGAAGGGCGTCATGCCGAATACGCTCACGCTCAGGGCGATCAGGATCTTGCCCAGGGGCGGATGGGTCCACTCATAGATGGGCATGTCCCCCTTCAGGATCTC
>CACZOZ010000057.1:0-2734 GCA_902782865.1 uncultured Eubacteriales bacterium | reverse complement strand
TCAAGTGGTTCGAGCGCCTGCTGGGGTCCCCGGAGCTGTGGCAGTACATCCGCAACACCCTGACGCTCAACAGCCTGTCCCTGCTCATCTGCTTCCCCGCGCCCCTGGTGTTCGCCCTGCTGCTCAACGAGCTGAGGAACATCCACTACAAGAAATTCGTCCAGACCGTCAGCTACATGCCCCACTTCATCTCCACCGTGGTGCTGGTGAGCATCATCAACAATATCTGCTCCCCGTCCATGGGCACCCTGGCGAAGATCTTCCGGATGCTGGGCAAAACGCCCATCAACTTCCTCTCCGATCCGGACTACTTCTACGGCGTCAACCTCGTCTCCGGCGTGTGGCAGACCGTGGGCTGGAACGCCGTCATCTACATCTCCGCCATCTCCGGCATCGACCAGACGCTCTATGAGGCCGCGAAGATCGACGGCGCCAACAAATGGAAGCAGGTGCTCCACGTGACCATCCCGGGCATCCTGCCCACCTTCATCCTGCTGCTCATCATGCAGATCGGGCAGATGCTCAACTGCGTGTTCGACAAGATCTACCTGCTGCAGAACACCCTCAATCTCCAGGTGTCCGAGATGCTGCCCACCTACGTGTACAAGATCGGCATGGAGGGCCACAAGTACGGCCTGGCCACCGCCGGCGGCCTGTTCAACTCGGTGGTGTCCCTGATCCTGGTGCTGCTGGCCAACTTCGTCAGCCGCAAGGTGTCCGAGACCTCCCTATTCTAAAAGAAAGGAGCGCGAAATATGTCCGCCGTCACCGTCAAAAAGCGCCGCAGGCACGAAGATGATTTCATCAAGCGCTCCCGGGGGGAGAAGATCTTCAACGTCTGCAACATCATTTTCATGCTGCTGCTGCTCATTTTCCTTTTGTACCCGGTGCTCAACGTCATCTCCATCTCCGTCTCCAATGAGACCCAGGTCATGGCGGCCAACGTGACCTTCTACCCCATCGGCTACAACCCCCAGGCCTACACCACCATCTTCAAGGACAACGAGTTGTGGCACTCCATCTGGAACACCGCCTTCGTGTCCGGCGTGGGCTGCGTGCTCAGCCTGATCGCGCTGTCGATCGCCGCCTATCCCCTGGCCTTCGGCCGGTTCTACGGCAAGAAGATCTACACCATGGCCATCATGATCACCATGTGGTTCCAGGGCGGCATCGTGCCCATGTTCCTGACCATGCAGTCCCTGGGGCTGTATGACAATCTGTGGGCCCTGATCCTGCACGGCCTCATCAGCGCCTACAACGTGGTGATCATCCGCAGCTACTTCTCCTCCATTCCCATGAGCGTCATCGAGAGCGCCCGCATCGACGGCGCCAACGATTTCAGGATCCTGTTCCGCCTGGTGATCCCGCTGTCCAAGCCCGTGCTGGCCACCGTGGCCCTGTGGGTGATCGTGGGCCACTGGAACGACTACATGAACCCCCTGATCCTGGTGTCCTCCACCGCCAACAAGACGCTGCAGCTGGAGCTCAAGTCCCTGGTGCTGGCGGCGGAATCCTCCACCAGCAACCTGTCCACCCTGTCCAAGTCCGAGGCCATGAAGGGCGTGGCGGCCCTCAACACCCAGATCAAGAACGCCGTGCTGGTGGTGTCCATGATCCCGATGATCGCCATCTACCCCTTCATCCAGCGGTTCTTCGTGTCCGGCGTGATGCTGGGCTCCGTCAAGGGTTAGTTTTCCCCAGCGCCCACAGGAGACGCTGAGAGAATAAAAAATTTTATAGGAGGCTGAACCATGAAGAAGATCGTATCCCTGGTACTGGCACTGGCTATGCTGATGTCCGTATCCGCCGCTTTCGCGACCGCCACCGATGATGTGGGCGGCATGGCGGCGAACTGGTGGAAAGATGTCGAGATCGCGCCCAGCGAAGAGTTCTATGTGGACGGCGGCATCACCTTCACCATGACCGGCATCCACTACAACCAGTACGCCAAAGAGTTCGACGGCTGCTACTACCTGCCCAGCGTGGAAAAGAAGACCGGCGTGCATTGGGACATCGACTGGCGCACCAGTGACGGCTACGCTTCCATCGTGAGCACCATCCTGGCCAACGCTTCCTCCGATGTGAAGAACCTGCCCGACGTGATCCAGCCCGGTGCCTACGGCATCTCCGCCCTGGCGAACGACGGCGCCATCATCCCCCTGGATGACTATCTGGATCTGATCCCCAACGTGGTGGCCGCTGTGGGCGACAGGCTCTCCAGCTGGGCCAGCGCCGACGGCCACATCTACGCCATCCCCACCATCGTGAACGTCCCCGGCTCCCAGTCCATGACCTTCCGTAAGGACTGGGCCCAGAAGCTGCAGGCGATGGGCGTCATCGACTTTGACACCCCCGACACCTGGGATCAGTGGAAAGCCTTCTGGTACGGCGTGCGCGACAACGATGTGAACGGCAACGGCGATCCCTCCGACGAGATCCCGCTGGTGCTGGAGATGGGCGAGAGCGGCGAGCGCTGCCTGCACATCCTGCTCAACGCGTTCGGCATCAAGGCCTCCAGCGACGCGCAGTTCTGCGTGCTGGACGACGGCACCTACACCATGGTGTATGAGCATCCCCGCTATAAGGACTTCCTGACCGCCGTGCAGGAGCTGTACAAGGACGGCATCATCGATCAGGAGTTCGCCACCCGCAAGCAGGCCGACATGTACATCGTCATGGCGGCTGACAAGTGCGCTTCCTGCTTCACCTGGGCCCAGATGAGCCAGACCAACAC
>CACZOZ010000056.1:0-3308 GCA_902782865.1 uncultured Eubacteriales bacterium | reverse complement strand
TGATCGACTGTCTCCATCCATAGATGGACTGATCACTTCCTTTGAGATGATAAGCGCGCCGAAAAAGGAGCCTCTTTCAGCGTGATAAGAAATCTATCATATTATATGGGCGATGTCAAGGTATGGAGGAAACACGGCCTCCGGTGTATGATCTGTCATGAGAAAACGAAAACTCCCCGGAGCCGGATCGCGGCACAACGGCTTTAAGACCGATCGACGCCGGATGATCAAAGGCTGCCGGCACGGATCAAAGGGTCAGGGGAGGTTCTTTTTGAAACGAGCCTCTTCCAGCCGGAACAGGTGCCGCTGTTCTTCACGGAAGAATGCTTTTATCTCGTCCCAATCTGCCTGAACAAAAAGCTTTGGCAGTGTCTCGGTTTCCGCGTCGTCAAAAAATGTCAGGCTCATAAGCATGTAGGTGAGATCCGTTTTTTCGCCGAATTTGCTTCTGGCTGCGTCTAAAAGGCGATCGCCTGTAAAGCCCGGGCAGCGCATGTAGATCTCATACAGGTCATAAAAATCCTTGCGTGAACCCCGATTCCCGATAGCCGAGAGCTTCATCACCGCGATATCCGTGATCCCGGCCATGCGCAGTCCGGCGAGCCGGCCCTGCCCATTCACCGTTTCTTCGTACAATGGATAAGGATATCGGAAAAGGCTCACCTGAACGTCATCGACCAGAAGATCACAAGTATCCGAGTCCAGGTGAAGCACTCTTGTTGACGGGAACAGCGCGCGAATAGTGTCAAATACTGCGTCGGCGTTGAACCTGTTTTGAGTGAAGAAATCAAAACCGACCGATACCCTCAGCCCGAGCTGCAGGGAAAGAGCCGTGCCGCCTGCCAGATAGCAGTCTTTCAGCGACGGCAGTCTTGTCAATGTCTCAAGAAGCACCAAGCGATGCTCGTTCAGGATCTCCGCATGCATATTTTACCTCCATGAGGACCGGCGAGGCAGGTCTTCCCGGGGGATACCGTACTGCTGCGCCATGAAATTGCGCACCACAGGCCTGAGATCCCTGCGGTGAAGCACTGTCCAGGTGATCTCCTCGGGGGTGAACAGGTCGTTCACCCAGCAGTATCCTGCCATGCCGCCCATGTTCAGTAAGCGTGATATAAGATAGGGCGCGTTCCTGCGCTGATCCAGCGCGTCGGTGTCTGTGTCCCAGAAGATCGGCTTCATCTCTGCCAGCATGTTCTGAAATGTTCGCTCTTTCGCAGCCATATCGGGTCCGTCTCCTGATATACGCATTCAGTGACAGCATAATGATCGGTCATGTCGATCAGAAACTGATTGATTATACCACTGAACATGAAAAAAACCAAATGTTTGCCTGCTGTCCGCGCGGGACAGGAAATATGATCCGCACAGCTGCCTATAATTGACGCGCATATTAACCTATCATATAATATAAAAAACATGATGGAAGACATGATTATGAAAAAGTCCGAAAAGGAGTATTTATGACTATTATCAGAAAAACGATGGCCATCTTAATAGCCATTTTTCTATTTATTCCCGCGGCAGCAGATTCAAGTGACAGAGCGGTCACGGAGAGCTTCATCCTTATCCCGGAAGCGGAACAGCGGCTGCGTTATGACTGCACTTATTTCAGGAATGACTGGCCGGAAAACATCCGGACAGAAATGACGGAACGGTTCAAGGAGGATCAGGTCATCAGCGGGGTATATTTTCAGTTCGGATCTTATTTGATCAATGAACCGGTACCCATTGTATTCGCCGCGTGCTCCTTTAACGGGCAGAAAAAGCTGGTGGGAGCATGGTATTTCAAAGATCAATGGTCCGCGCAGATCATTTCAGACCGTTTTTTTAGGCGGGAACAGGAATTCAACATCGTCATGAAACCGGATCTTAATATGGCGGGCCGTATCATAAGTTATAAACCGGCTGTTCAATACAACGGAGAATGGTTTGCCTTTACGGCTACGGGACGTGGGTTCCTGTTCGCTTATTATGAACGGGAAAAAATCCCTGATGACGATATGTCGGGTGATGTGCGTACAGTCGTTGAGATCGGGAACAGGGATATAAACGGAAAAGACGAGAAGTGCTTTATCGTTTCATCTCACTGGATCGGGCACGAATGGACAGAAACATACTGCGGAAAGATCCTGGACACCTTTGATACGGACATGATCGATGCCGCCACGTTTCCGCGCACCCTGGAAGAGGTGTGGGAATGCTGCGAGCCCAACGGATGATAAGGGGGCCAAAGCGCGCCTGCCGCCGATAAGGCACACCTCCTTTTTGTTCAAAGGTAAAGCCCGGCCTTCGCCGGACTCTTCATAGGGTCAGACCTGGGACCGGGAGCGGTTCACTGATCCCCCTGCTCTTCCTTCCGCCGCGTGTCCGCCGCGCTCATGCGGGCGTAGCGGCCTTTAAGGGCGGTCAGTTCCTCATGGGTGCCCTCTTCCGCCACGCGCCCGTCCTCGATCACCAGGATCTTGTCCGCGTTCCGGACGGTGGACAGGCGGTGGGCGATGGCGATGACGGTGCGCTTGCCCGACAGGGCGTTCACGGCCGCCTGGATCTGCCTCTCCGTCTCCACGTCCACCGAGGCGGTGGCCTCGTCCAGGATGATGATGGGGGAGCGCCTCAGGATGGCCCGGGCGATGGCCACCCGCTGCTTCTGCCCGCCGGACAGCCTCAGGCCCCGTTCGCCTACCCGGGTGTCATACCCGTCGGGCATGCCCATGATGTCCTCGTGGATATGGGCTGCCCGGGCCGCCTTCATGATCTCCTCCATGGAGGCCTCCGGCACGGCGTAGCCGATGTTTTCGGCGATGGTGCCGTTGAAGAGGAACGTGTCCTGCAGCACGGGGGAGATATTTCGCCTCAGGCTCTCTAGGGTCACGGTGCTGATATCCTGCCCGTCGATCAGGATACGGCCGGCCTGGGGCTCGTAGAACCGGGAGATCAGCTGGGTGAGGGTGGTCTTGCCCACGCCCGTGGGACCCACCAGCGCCAGGGTCTTCCCGGCCCCGCAGGTGAAGGACACGTCCCGGAGCACGGGCACGCCCTCCCCGTAGGAAAAGCTCACGTGCTCGAAGGTGATCTCCCCGCGCACGTCTTTGAGATCCTTCGCGCCGGGCCGGTCCCGGATCTCATTGGGCGCGTCCAGGATCTCCAGCACCCGCTCCGCCCCGGCCATGGACTGCTGCATGTTCTCCAGCAGGTTGGCCAGGCCCGCCACCGGCCCGTAGAACAGGCTCAGGTACAGCAGGAAGGCCACGATGTCCGCGACGCTCAGCCCTTCCCGGAAAGCCAGGTATCCGCCGAAACCTACC
>CACZOZ010000055.1:0-4215 GCA_902782865.1 uncultured Eubacteriales bacterium | reverse complement strand
TCCTCAGTCCCCCAGCGACGCCTTCACGAAGCCCAGGAACAGGGGATGGGGCCTGTTGGGGCGGCTCTTGAATTCGGGATGGAACTGCACGCCCACAAAGAAAGGCTCACCCGGGATCTCCACGGTCTCCACCAGGTTACCGTCCGGGGACAGGCCGGACAGGCACATTCCCGCGGCCGAAAGAGCGTCCCTGTACTCATTGGCGAACTCATAGCGGTGACGGTGTCGCTCGCTGATCTCGGTTTTCCCGTAGCAGCGGGCGATCACGGTGCCCTCCCGCAGCACACAGGGGTACTTGCCCAGGCGCAGGGTGCCGCCCTTGTCGATCTCATCGAACTGCCCCGGCATAAAGTCGATCACCCTGTAGGGGGCGTTCTCATTGAATTCCCGGGAATCGGCCCCGGTCAGGCCCGCGGCGTTCCGGGCGAACTCGATCACGGCGGTCTGCATCCCCAGGCAGATCCCGAAATAAGGCACATGCCGCGTCCTGGCATACTCCGCCGTCAGGATCATGCCCTCGATGCCCCGGCTGCCGAAACCGCCCGGCACGATGAGGCCGTCCACTTTCCCGAGCACAGCGTCCACCGTGTCCCGCGTCAGGGTCTCCGAATCGATCCAGGTGATCTCTACCTTCGCGTCCAGGGCGTACCCGGCGTGCCGCAGGGCTTCCGCCACGGACAGATAAGCGTCATGCAGCTGCACATATTTGCCCACCAGGCCGATCCTCACTGTCCTGTTCTGATGCCGGACGCGCTCCACCATCTCCCGCCACTCCGTCAGATCCGGTTCGGGCGCGTCGATGCCCAGTTCCCGGCAAACGATGGATGACAGGCCGCTCTTTTCCAGCATCAGGGGCGCCTCGTACAGCACGGGCAGGGTCAGGTTCTCGATCACACAGTCCGGTTTCACGTTGCAGAAATGGGCGATCTTTGAAAAGATGGACTCGTCCGTGATCTTCTCGTCCACCCGCAGCACGATGATGTCGGGGGTGATGCCCATGCCCTGCAGCTCCTTGACCGAGTGCTGGGTGGGCTTGGACTTATGCTCACCGGAAGCCTTCAGGTAGGGCACCAGGGTGACGTGGACGTACAGGGCGTTCTCCCTGCCCACCTCCAGACCCACCTGCCGGATAGCCTCGATAAAGGGCTGGCTCTCGATATCGCCGATGGTGCCGCCGATCTCCGTGATCACCACGTCCGCGTCGGTCTTCTCCCCTACCCTGAAAATAAAACGCTTGATCTCGTCGGTGATATGGGGGATGATCTGTACCGTGGACCCCAGGTATCCCCCCTGACGCTCCTTTTTGAGCACGTTGTTGAACACCTTGCCGGTGGTCAGGTTGGAGTACTTGTTCAGATCCTCATCGATGAACCGCTCGTAATGCCCCAGGTCCAGATCGGTCTCCGCGCCGTCCTCGGTGACATACACTTCCCCGTGCTGGTAGGGGCTCATGGTGCCGGGATCGATGTTGATGTAGGGATCCAGCTTCTGGGCCGCCACTTTCAGGCCCCTGGACTTCAAAAGCCGGCCCAGGCTGGCCGCCGTAATGCCCTTGCCCAGGCCCGATACCACACCGCCGGTGACAAAAATATACTTCGTCATATGTCCTCTCCCCTCAGAAAGTCGTGTACTTCCCCGGCCGCCGCCCGGCCGTCGGCGATAGCGCGCACCACCAGAGACTGCCCGGTGCGCATGTCGCCCGCGGAAAACAGCCTGCCGCCCAGATGATGGCTTCCGTCCTTCATGAGCCGCCCGCGGCCGTCCGCCGCAAGGCCGAAGGAGCGCTCCGTGCCCTCATCGCAGCCGATAAATCCCGCCGCGATCAGCATAAGCCCGCAAGGCAGGATCTTTTCGGAACCCGGCACAGGCATGTGCCTTTCGTCCAGACGCACTGTCTCAAGCGCCGTGATCCTGTTCATTCCGTCCACAGTCACGCCTTTCACCGTGGTCCCGTAGACCCGGGGATCACGGCCCGTGACCGCGGCCGCCTCCATCTGCCCGTAATCGGTGCGCTTTACCCGGGGCCACTGAGGCCAGGGGTTGCCTTCGGGACGACGATACGGAGGTTCCGGCATCATTTCCAGCTGGGTGACGGAAGCGCAGCCCTGTCTTAAGGCGGTGGCCACGCAGTCATTGCCCGTGTCCCCGCCGCCCACCACCACCACGTGCCTGCCTTCGGCCGATACATCGGGAGCGGTCCCGGAAAGGATCCCCCGGGTGGCGGCGGTGAGATAATCCACGGCAAAGTATAACCCTTCGGCATCCCTGTGCGCAATATCCAGTCCGCGTGGTTTTCGCGCTCCGCCGCAGAGCACCACAGCGTCAAAACCGGCGGTGTTGTCCGGCCCGGCTTCAGTATTCAGCTGAAACCGGATCCCTTCCGCCTCCATCAGGGCGATCCGCCGCTCCACCACGGATTTTTCCAGCTTCATATTGGGGATGCCGTACATCAGGAGCCCTCCGGGCCGGTCAGCCCGCTCCATGACAGTCACGGAATGCCCCAGACGGTTGAGCAGGTCGGCCGCCGCCAGACCGGAAGGCCCGCTGCCCACCACCGCCACCTGTTTTCCGGTGCGGCAAAGAGGCGGGCGGGGCACGATCCATCCCTTCTCAAAGCCCGTCTCGATCAGGTACAGTTCATTGTCCCGGTCGGTGACTCCCTCGTCCGCCAGATTGCACGCTTTCTCGCACAGCGCGGGGCACACCCGGCCGGTGAATTCCGGGAAGGGCGCCGTCATCAGCAGCCGCTCCAGCGCTTCCCGATCCTGTCCCGCGGCGATCAGGCCGTTCCACTCAGGGATCAGGTTATGGAGCGGGCATCCGAAGCCGGACTGGCAGAAGGGCACGCCGCAGTTCATGCACCGCCCGGCCTGTTCCCGCCGCCGGGGCTCAGGCTGCGGGATATGCAGACCCTCCCAGTCCCGGAGGCGCTCTTTCGCGTCCCGGTCAGCATTGTCAAGCCGGGGGCACGCAGGGTATCCCGTCGCACTTCCCATACCGTCACGCCTCCTTCAGGAAGGATGAGTATTCGTCGGATATCACTGTTTTGAATCCCGGCAGCGTTTCATCGAAATGCTCCAGGATCTTTTTCGCCTTTGGGGAGCCCGTGGCCTCAAGATGCATTTCGATCAGGCTCCTGAGCTCCGGCACGAGATCCGGACTGACGGGGATAACGCGCACATGGCCGGGATTCACGCGGTCCTTCAGGTCATCATCCTCATCCAGTACGAAAGCGATGCCGCCGCTCATGCCCGCGGCGAAGTTGTCGCCCACAGGCCCCAGGACGGCCACCCGGCCTCCTGTCATGTACTCACAGCCGTGATCGCCCACACCTTCCACCACCGCCAGGGCCCCGGAATTGCGCACGGCGAAGCGCTCGCCCGCCATGCCCGCGATGAAAGCCCGGCCCGAGGTCGCGCCGTAGAGCGCCACGTTGCCGATCAGGGTATCCCGCTCCCGCCAGACGCTTTCCGCCGGCGGGCATACCGCCAGGATGCCGCCGGAAAGGCCCTTCCCCAGGTAATCATTGGCCACGCCGTGCAGGGTGATCTTCTGCCCCGAAGGCAGGAAAGCCCCGAAGGACTGGCCCCCGCAGCCCCGGGCCGTGACGGTCCTCTCCCCGCTGAGCATCGTGCCGAAGGCCCGGTCCGCGGTAGTCAGCGTCACATGCTGGCGGGACAGACGGATATCCGCTCGCTCGTTCAACTCAAAGTCGTGTTTCGCGTCCGGCATGAAATGAGTGTTGCGGGCAAAGCCGGTCAGGGCGCTCAGGTCCATCCCGGCATCCGGCTTCGACCTGAGCAGGTCGCTGCGGCCCACCAGTTCATCCACGGTCCTGGCCCCAAGGCGGGCCATGATACCGCGCATCTGGCCCGCGATGAACAGCATGAAGCGCTCCACATATTCCGGCTTCCCGGAAAAGCGTCTGCGCAGTTCCTCATCCTGGGTGGCGATGCCGAAGGGGCAGGTGCCCAGATGGCACACCCGCATCATCCGGCACCCCATGGTGATCAGCGGGGCGGTGGCGAAGCCGAACTCCTCAGCCCCTAAAAGCAGCGCCACCATCACGTCGTGCCCCGTCATCAGTTTGCCGTCCGTCTCCAGGGTCACCTTCTGGCGGAGCCCGTTGCGGCAGAGCACCTGGTGCGCCTCCGCCAGGCCGATCTCCCATGGCAGGCCCGCGTGATGCACGGAGCTCATGGGCGCCGCGCCCGT